>NZ_JBHSBY010000138.1:0-83518 GCF_042650905.1 Pedobacter jamesrossensis
ATCAGCTTAGATTTTCTTAGGTGCCTTAGGTGGTTTAAAACATCCGTTTATATAATGTCAATGGTAGCATGACGAATCCTTACGTCCTTCTCGTGAAAACGGGAAACCTAAAGCGCTAGAAAGGAAACATTATATATGCCTGCGAAAGCATTAAGATACCCAATCAAGTTGAGCATGACGATGCCGCCAAATTAAATTCTTTTACAATAGCTGAATTTTTTATTGTGATACAGCCTCATCTTAATTGCCCATCGTTTTTTTTTGTTATTATTGTTGTTGAAAAACAAAATTTAATGTCTCCAAATAAACGTTTAGTAGTCGGCCAGGGTCAAATTAGTGGCTATATATCTATTTTTTTAGCTGTTTTAGCTTTACTCGGAATCCTTTGTTTCCACTACCCCGAGAAACTGACAACACCAGAGTTTCGTGAAATTTATACTAAAGATAGCATGGAAGTTCTAATGCTTGGTGGTGTAATTGCCTCTTTCTTTTTTGCTGCATTGAGCGTTGTGTTGAGTAAAAAATTAAAATGGGGCTGGCCAGGATTTGTCTTAGCAGCTTTGGCCGTAGTTTTAGGCGCATTAGGTGTTGAAGGCAGGGATGTAGCAAAATCGAGCTGGCATTTTGGCTTAGATTGGATGATTTTAGATTTATTGCTAATGGTTGCCATTTTTGTTCCGCTAGAATTATTTTTCCCTAAAAACAATAACCAAACCAAGTTTCACGAGGAATGGAGAACTGATTTAACTTACTTCGTGATTAGCCATTTGTTTATTCAGTTCTTTGGTATTGTAACGCAAAAACCAGCAGTATTATTTTTCGGATGGATGGGCTTAGACCAACTGCATACCTGGATCCAAAGCTTGCCATTTGCCTTAGCTTTATTCCTCGCATTTTTCAGCACCGATTTATTTCAATATTGGGCACATCGCTTTTTCCATACAAGAGTTGCCTTATGGCGTTTTCATTCTATCCATCATTCTACACAAAATATGGATTGGTTGGCAGGCAGCCGAACGCACTTTATCGATATCTTTTTTACCAGAGCGATGACCTTTATTCCACTTTATGTATTGGGTTTTTCATCAACGGTTTTTAATGTTTATATTATTTTCATAGCCATTCATGCCGTTTTAATTCATGCCAACACAAGGATAAATTTTGGCCCTATAAAGTACATTTTTACTACACCACAATATCATCATTGGCACCATTGCGAAGACCCAAAATATTACGGACATAACTTTGCATCGATATTTCCTTTTATTGATATGATTTTCGGCACGTATTATTTACCAAAAAACGAATGGCCGGCAGGAACTGGTGTACATGAGGCTTCATATCCGAAAGGTTTTATAAAGCAATCGGTTTATCCGTTTACAAAAAGCCCTTTTGACACAGATTTAAATATGGAAGAACGGAGTGATAGGTAGGTTGTCTATTGGCTCACTAGTTTATTGGTAGCTATCGAATACCTGCGCCCTCGGCCCTAAAATATCACCCTGAGCGGAGTCGGAGAGCATACAACACCGCTTTAGCCTTCAGCAAAAAAGTACACTTAGATTATACCTTTCAAAGACCAAATACTTGAGGGAAATTCCGCTTAGCAGAACGGTCAGCCACGCTGGCATTTTGTCTAATACATTTCTTCAACCTCAAAAACTCCTCCGGTAAAAGCGTACAAACATGAGTTATAGTATGCTCATATTTTTCAATGAATGGTACAGTTTTAACATCTTTTATATTATTACGAAATAAGATAAAAGTATGTTTAGAGAAAGCAAAATCAACCTCATTTAATTTGCCTATGCACCGCTCCTGTTCAAACATAAAATAATGCAATCCATTTTCAAGCTCATTTCTGCAACCATGCATAACTTTATCTTCTGGCACCTTTAATTGTGAAGTTGTTAACACCTGCAAAAAAAGAGATGCTCTTCAGATACCTCGATCACAATCAGAAATTTATCCCTTGGCTCTACACCATTCCCAAAGTCAAAATCCGGAGTTCTCTAAATAGACCAGGCTTCAGGTAGCTCATCTTAGAACAATTCGTTTTAAACAGAGGCTTTAAAAGCTTCCTCTACAATTACCTTCACTGAATCAGTCTGCACCTTTCTAATCGGAAGTTTATTAAAATATGCAGATGATATCAATTCTGATGGTTTAATTCTTCTAAAATCCTTTCTAAGTTCTTCCACATCAACTTTAGGAAATTTCTTTTTCAGTTCAACAACAAAGTCATTAAACCACTTTTCAGCTTTATTAGTTACAACTTGCCAATCCGAATATTCTAAATAATTCTTTTCTTCAACAAAACCAGTTAATACGTTTATGCAAAAACCAACGCAAGTCATGAGTTGAGGTAAATTTTTATCAGTATGATAAACTCCATTTTCATAAAAAGAACCACCATAGAAGTAGCCATATTGCGGCTTAGCTGTCTTTGCTATAATTTTACAGTGATTTAAAAATGAAGCTATAAGTCGTTCATCAATAATTTCTAATCTTTTATGAAAAACCTTATCTGCTAATTTTAGTTCAAATGGTTTTAAATGTACATCGTGTTTATCGAAATGATAATAATAATTGATGCCATTATACCTAATAATCAGAGCAGAATGATGAGCCTGTCCTAGGTCATTAACAGTTACAGATATTGCTACAAAATTGCCAGTCGGGCTGAAATTCTTAGTTAGTGTCAGTTTATCTCTAATTTCCTTTTCTGTATACATTAAAAATCAATTAGAGTTTGCGTTAGGTTACTTTTTAATGTATGGTATAATTTAGCTCTTACCTCTTTTATTGCTGTTTCCTCTGCAAAAGATTTAGTAATCACTAAAATCGTTTTTATAATATTTACATCAATACTGGGATGGTCAAATAAACGGATGACCTTTGCAACAACACCAAATTGCTGAGTATCTAGCAACTTTTTAATTTCAAAGTGTAAATCGAACAGAAAGTCATCTAATGATTTACTTTCTAAAAGATGAAGTAAGTTTTTAAAATAGGCTTTATGCTCTTCATTAATAAAGAACTCGCAAAATGTATATTCCTCAATATCAGTGGTAGCTCTTTTACGAACCAACAACTCTATGTCTTGATAGAGAAATTTATTTACGGCAATAGCTTGATTTTCGGAACACTTTATAGGCTTTAAATCCTGCAGATGTATATTCGGATTAGCCCCACCAACTTCCATCAATTTTCCTTTAAGAAATTGTATGGTAAAATTTGATTGTCTTTTAACAGGTTTAGCCTGAAATTTTTTTGCTTTCTTAATTTTTTTTTCAACTGAAATTTTTTCAGTCTTAGTATAAAAATTAGCTTCATAGATTAAGCCATTAGCTTTAAGAAGATTTTGGAAATTACGCCAGGGCGTAATAATGTCAGGATTGGTTTCCTTCTTATCTAAAATGTTATTAAAGTCATTATGGAAATGTTCAATAACCTCGGTCGATGCGACCGTCATTACAGTAGCAGAGCCTTTTACCACCTGAATTTTTGCGCCTTCGGCCCCAGGTGTATTCGAAATAATATCTTTCATAGATTGAAGCATCAAAATCAAAGATTCCGTTGCTTCAACCGTTAAATTAGTCAATTCAATTTCATTGCCATGGGCATCTTTGGTGATTTTGAATTCTAATTTATTCTCCGACATTTTTCTTTGGGCGTTGATAAAAGTAATAAAAATTTAGAATATTAAGCTTCTTCTATATTAAGATATATTTCAACCAAATTTTGAAATTAGATAATCTAAACTAACAGACCTAGAGACTTCATCATGTGGGATTAATAAATAACACCAAGATTTACCACCGTTTTCAAGGTTAAAAGCGGTAGCATATTCACAATATTTTAATGCGCTAAGTTTTTTAGCTTGGACATCAACAGTATCATGAACACTTTACACGACTTTTAAATGAGCAACAGAAAACATATATAAACCCTTGCTTTAAGCGTATTAAAAATTGCTGAATCTTTTCCCCGATATTAAAGCGTTTAGAAATCAAGTGGTAGCACATAACTTAAGAGTTAAAAATAAAAGTGTGCCTATCCATAAAAGCCTCAACAGTTTTAGAGTACCACAAACCATCATTGAATTTAGTTTAATCATTACATGTATAGAATATCTTACTCAAATAATTAATAGAATGTTTCCAGGCGTTATAACCAAGGTGGCAAAACATATCTCTGATTCTGCTAATAGATCAACAATCTTTATGAAAGAACCCATTACACCTGCAAACGCGGAAAGTATTTTAGTAGAACTTATTCGTGATCTAGAAAAAATACCGAATAATTAGATTGTATAATTAACAATATAAATAAATGAGTATCAATAATCAGGTCGGCATTTCTATTCACCGCAACCTTCTAGTCGAACTGTTCGGAAATTCCGAACAGTTCAACTTTCCCAAAGGTTAAGAATAAGTAACGAAGCCTTGTTTTGAGCATCGCTCTAAACATTAAACCAACCTCACGCCTACCCCAATTCCCAGCTTAAACCATGCTCCTCCTCAACATCCTTCAAAGCCTTTTCCTTAACTGGCTCAATAAATGCTACTTCTACTCCATCCTTTAAATGGTAACAATTTCTAATCTGGCAGGCAAAATAGCGCCTATCCTCCTTGCGGTTCATATCATGAAAATAGGAGATACCAACAGCAATTAGCACTGCACGATCTCCAGCCTGCTGTGTTTCAACCCTCAGTTTTGCACCAGGAAATTCAACCCCATCGATATCGAATTTAAGATCATTTATTTCGATGATTTCGTAGTCACCACCATTTAAATCGAAATTGAACAGTTTGATTTGTAGAATAAACCCATCCGCCCGGGGAATCATTTTCACCAGCTGTTTAACATCAATTTTAGGAAGCTGAAGTTCAAATAGTCCGTTAGCTTGCAATTTAATATTAGGTGGGCGAAGCAAAAGCTGTGTTAAGCTGGTTACTGCATTAAATTCGAATCCTTCAAGGAGTTTGAGGTTTCCAAAACGCAGTTTTTTATGGCCCAAATGCTCATTAGGAATGCTCCTGAAAATTTCATTGATTTTTTTAGTCAATCGGCTGGCAAGGTCGCCGACGCCATAATCCTTTACCATTGCAGCAAAAGCCTTACGAATATATGCCGCATTCCTGCTGGCCTCGCCAAAATCTTGACCGCTTTTTTTGCTGTTTTCAGAAAGTTGATGAATTGCAGATTTACTTCTGACCACGTCTTTCTTTCCCCTTCGATAAAAAATTAGATCCCCCACTTGCCCGGAAAATCGCACAATCCCATTTAATGTAGCCATAATTGATTATATTTGATTTAACCAAGGGATTGATCAATCCAATATACCAATTTTCTAATCATTTCTGCAAACAAATCCATATCAAATCCGACTCTAATCCGTGTGCATTCCGTGTTTCGGCTATGCCTGTATGCCACTTGCTCTCACCATGCTTCGGGAATCCTTCAACATAGGCAAACGTGTAGGTGAGTAAGTATCATGCCTGGAGACTGGGATAGGATAGCAAAATGGTTAAGCGGAAGCGAAGAATTGGTATAGCTTACCCGAGCAAGAGGCAATTCTTTGTCGATTTAATTGCGGATACATGAAAAATGCTTAATATTTTAATTTTTATATTCTTGAGATTAATTTTCTTTCAAAAGAAATTCTGCTTCTTCTTTTATATTGCATTTTATTTGGAACCAGAATATCTATTTTCTAAAAATAAGATCTTTCCCGTGTATTGTTTTTGCGTTTAAAAACTTCAATCTCACTACAGACATAATTTTCAAGTCCGCATCACCTTTTATTATGTTAAACCCAAAATTGAATTCTCGATATTATTTATCGCTGAATTATCTAATTTTTCTTTTTGAGAGAAGGAAAAACAAAAAAAATATTATGAAAAGAATAATTCCAGATATTATCTGAAGCCTGTAACAATATTGACTATTAAAAACCGTAATGAATTGCTTATAGAATTCCGAATAATTATGTAAAGACTCAGATATTGCAAACCATAATGCATATGCCACCCTAATCATATAGGAAAAAATTAAGGAAGGTAAAAGCGTAGACTTAATAAATTTCAACATTTTCATTATGAACCAATTACATCCCACTCATTAATTGAGTAGGATGTAGATTTTATTATTTTATATGTTTATCATAGTATCCATGTGCTGCTCCTAAAGCTCCAGCAACCAAACACATTCCACCGTATATTTCTGCTGCTAATAATAATGCAGCAATAATACCACCATTTGTTTCTATTAAATCAGCTGAATCTAATTCAGCTAATTTCATTTCTTGTAAATTAAACTTTTCCATTTCTTTAGTGAATTGAATCATATCCCGTATCGTATGCTGCTTTTAAACCCGCAGCAACTACAGCCATACCTGCTCCATATATGGCCTTACCTCCTATAAAATATAAATATATTAAAAACCCCCCTTTCATTTCCCCCATTTCTTTAGCATCCATCTCCTGAACACCAAAATTTTCTAAATTTAAACTTTTCATAATTTAGTTTTTATTTTTTTTATACTACCTACTCATTTTAGGCTTTTCGGTATACGCCTTTTTTTGTTGCAACAGCACTAAATTAGTTTGGCTCACTCTACAAAAAAAGTAGTGGGTAATTTTGTTGAATAAAAAAACCTGCATTTATATTATACTCTTCCTGCTGGTTTAATAGAATAAAATCTGCTTTAATATTTATATCAAAGGGCTGCAAGTAAAAGTAGGTTTGCAGCTGCCTGGAATATTCAATTGGAGCACCCATCATTTTTAATTCATCAATAACCACGTATAGTCTCGAGGTTGAAATTGATAAGCGCAGGGCTAGCTTTTCAGGCGTACCTGTTCTGCCCTCTTTTATCAATTTATGTAGAATGTTAATTCTGTTTATGTATTCAAATAATTTCATAGGTTTTCTTTAGTAGGTTATTTAAGCTTTATAATCGTGGTTCTTCGATAAGCTAAGAATGACATCAATTAGCCAAACTGCTGCCTCCATAAATTAGCATAGTGGTTCTCAGCTTCTAACATTTCATTATGACTTCCCTCTTCAATTACTTTTCCTTTATCTAAAACGATAATTTTATCTGCGTTGCGAATGGTAGTTAAGCGGTGGGCTATAATGATTATGGTTTTTTGATCTGCTCTTAATAAATCAATCGCTTTCTGAACGTATTGTTCAGAAGCAGAATCTAAAGAAGATGTTGCTTCATCCAAAATTAAAATCTCGGGTTTACGATACAACGCCCTGGCAATGGCGATGCGTTGTTTTTGTCCACCAGATAATGATGCTCCATTTTCGCCAAGATAAGTTTGAAAACCTTCTGGCAATTGTTCTATAAATGATATTATGCCCAACTGTGAGCAGATATCAATAATGCGCTGCATATCGGGTTCGTACTCACCCACAGCAATGTTATCGATAACATTACCTGCAAATAAATCAATATTTTGAGGTACAACACTTAACAAGTTTCTTAATGATGAATTGTTAAGGTATTTAATGGCATAATCACCTATATAAATACTACCAGAATGAATTGGGTAGATATTTTGTAACAAAGACATCAAGGTTGATTTACCAGAACCACTTTCTCCTACAATTGCGGTGAAGCTTCCTGCTTTAATGCTTAAATTTAAATCATCGAAAACATTAACCCGGCTACCATAGCGAAAAGCCACACTTTCGAAACGAATATCGCCAATTAAAGCTGGCGTAAGCGGCACGTTAGAAGTATCTTGCTCAATTTGCAAATCCATAATTTCGAATAAACGATCTGATGCGATAACAGCGTCCTGAATGGCTTTATTTGCACCAATTAATGAAGCCGCAGGGCCTGTGAAATAACCTATCAACGTGTAGAAAGAAAATAACTCTCCTGGAGTTATTTCACCATCAAGTACGTAGCCAGCTCCTACCCAAAGCAAAATAATGGTTAATAAATGAGCTATGATTTCGGTAGAGGTTCCAGAAAAAACAGAATTCATCCCAGATTTATAAATCGTCCTTAATAGTGCTATAAAATGGGTTTCAGTTTTAGTGTTGGTAAATCTTTCTAATCCGAATCGTTTTATTGTACCTACATTATTTAAACTTTCTACCAATTGAGATTCCAATTCTGCTGATTCTTCCATCAGTTTTCGTTGATTTTTTTTATTGAGTTTATTGGTGATAATGTAAATTACTAAGTATAAAGGAATTACAACGAGCATAATTAGGGCGAGTTTCCAATAGTAACTAAACATCAACAGAAAAGAAAAAATCACTATAAACACATTTACGACAAGATTTATAGAAACATCGTTTATAAATGCCCTGATTTTTACCGCATCATTTACCCTCGAAATAATTTCTCCAACACGCATTGTATCAAAAAATTGTTGAGGCAATTTTAGCAAGTGCTTATAATAGCCTAAAATTAATCGGGCATCTATTTGCTGACCCGTACGAATGGTAAATATGGTTTTAGTTGTACCGATAAATAGCTGCAACAGTAAAATTGCAATCATAATTATACTCATTAAATTGAGTAGATTTCGATTACCATCAACTAAAACATTATCGGTGATTTTTTGCACAAAAATTGAGGTAGATAATCCTAAAAGCGTATAAACTAAAGCGCCAAATAATGCCTGCAATACGATACTTTTATGAGGCTGAATTAAGCTCCAAAAACGGCTTTTAGTATCTACCTTTTCGTCTCCGGTTTTAAAACTTTCATCGGGAAGTAAAAGCACCAGCACACCGGTCCACTCGGCGGTAAACTCTTGAATAGTTTTTCGTTGTAATTTGCCATCGCCAGGATCCATTATTTCGATATACTTATCCGTAACCTTAAAAATTACTAAATAATGTTGCAATTGTTTTTTAACCACCACGTGGGCAATTGCTGGCAATGGGATTTTACTTAAACTCTCTAAGGCACCCCTTACACCCTTGGCTTCAAATCCTAGTTTATTAGCCGCTTCAATTAGGCCTAAAACATTTGTTCCTTTAGTATCAGTGCTTGCCAATTGCCTTATTCGTGCAACTGGCATTTTTAAATTGTAAAATGCAGAAACAGAGGCTAAACAGGCTGCACCACAATCTGTAATATCGCGTTGCTTAATTAATATGTTTGAATTTCGAGACATGAAAATATGCTAATAATTTAGTAGTCGACCTCAGGATGTGGATGTGAAATAGGAGATTTATGAAGAAGGATTTAACCAATCATCTACCTTATCATAAAGTAATTGATATAAACTTCTTTTTGTGATGGTAAAACGGGCACCAAAAGTCATTCCTTTTTTAACATGACCTTTATAACCATTTTTCAATTGTAGGTAACCTTTTTCTAACTTACATTTTACCTTGAAATATGGACTTTGATTGATTAGTAGAATATCATCGGAAATGTCCTCAACTTTACCACTTAACAAACCCCATTGATTATAGTTAAAAGCATCTATCTGAAACCTAACTTGCTGACCCTTTTTTATTAAGCCAATATCTGATGGTTTGATGTAACTAACCGCTAGTAAGGCACTATCTGGTGAAATCTCAGCTATTTTCTGGCCAGTTGAAACAAATGAACCCACCTGCAAACCTGCCAGGTTTTGAATCGTTCCGGAAATTCTAGCAGTTAATTTGTATAATTTTTCTTGCTCTGAAACTTGAACATGTTGATTTTCTAAATCTTTTATTTCTTTACGATACTGGTTAGATTCTGTTTGCCATTGAGTTTTATATCGCTTAGCTACTAATTTTAAATCTGAACATGCCTGCTCATAGTTAAATTTATATTGTTCGTACTCTACCTGCGTTACAACCTTCTTATTAAAGAGTATTTCGTACCTGCTATAAACCTTGTAGGCTTGTTCTTTAGCATTTATTGCATTTTGATTTTGCTCTTTATATTGTTGCCAGTTTGCACTATATAAACCAGTTTGCAATGCCGGTTCTCCGGCATTGCTTAAATCAACCAGTTTTAAAACGAGAAGCGCATCGTTTAATAACCCTTTTAATTCATTGGTACGATTACTTAGAATCATATTTTGTTTTTCAGGTAGTGTAGGGTCTATATTTAAAAGAAGTTGTCCTTTTTTTACGTTTTTATTATCTGTTAAGTTTATTGATGTAATCCTACCAGATACTGGCACAAGTAGTTCTGCCTTTTCGATATTGCTTTGCATAGAACCATTACCTTTTACACTTACAGTGGTATAAATAAAAGGCAGAGTTAATACTGCAATCACTAAAAACAACAAAGTAATTGAATAAATAATTTGTGTTTTTATTTTAGTTTGGTGTAGAAAAATGATTGATGTATTTTGAAAATCAGTTTCATCAGTTAAATTCATTTAATTAAGCGGCTTAAAATTCGTTCTCGAAAAATATTAACCAAGTATAATTAATGCTTTATGCTCTAAAAAAAATAATACACCAAATGGGTTATTGTAAGGACGAAACTGTTAAGAAAATAATCAATTATATGTTTAACACAAATCGTTACATATATACAAACTCCCTATTTCATACATAGAAAAACTGATTTGGTGTATCTTTTTTCATAAAATTTCTAATAAATTATAATTTACAACCGTATATTTAAATTTACAAATTATGAAACCTAAAAAATTAGAAAAAAAGACGGTTTTTCTTTTTAAGAAAAAAATGATTGCGAACCTAAGTAAAGATCAGATGCGAAAAATTAATGGAGGTAACGGCAAACTTAACCCCACTGATCATTCAGGCACTCCTGACTGTGGAGCTCAAACACTAAATAATACATTCAATTAAGTATTTTATCTTTAAAATGAAATATATATTTACTGCTTTGTTCCTTTTTTTTCTTTATCAGTCATTAAAAGCACAAGATTGTAGCTGTAGCGAAAATTTTCAACAATTAACTGATAAAATAAAAAAAAATTACGTTGGCTATTCAGATAAAGTAAACTCTTCCAATCGCGTTCGTTTTCAAAATTTTACCGATAGTCTACAAAAAATAGCTATGGTTTCTGACAGTTATACATGTTTGAGCTTGTCAAGAGAGTGGCTTGCCTTCTTCAAAGATAAGCATATAAGTTTTGGATTAGATTTTGATAAATTATCAACAGATTCCATAAAATTATTTTTTCAAAACGTGGAAAAAACGAATTGGTCAGAGGCATCTTTTAATGCCTATTTACAACAGAATATAAATAAAGTTGATAGTTTAGAGGGTATATGGAACCATGAAAACAATACTTATAAACTTGGTATTGTAAGAGATGGAACTAAAAAAGACTTGGAGTTTATCGCTTTTATTATTAAATCAGATGGATTAAGGTGGTTGCCACAACAGGTAAAATTCAGAGTGTCTAAATTTGAAGGTAAATATAAAACTGTTTATTTTAGTGCTGGTGATCATTCTATTGTTTTCCCAACGCTATCTAAAGTTGGAGAAACTTTAGATTTTGGCATTTTTGGCAAGTGGTACAAAGGGGATAAAAAACAAGCAGCCACAGCAATAAGTCCTTATAAACAAAGCCACAACACAACCAAATTTACAAAGCTTGACGATGAGACATCCTTACTTACCCTACCCTCGTTTAATTCTAAGTATAAACATGAAATAGATAGTTTACTTGATAAAAACAAAGTGATAATTAGCAACACTAAACATCTACTTATTGATGTACGTGACAATTTAGGAGGATCAACTAGGAGTTTTGAAAACTTGCTCCCATATCTTTACACGAATCCTATAAAAATTGATGGAGGTAAAGTTCTAGCCACCGATGAGAATATTAGAAACTGTTATGAAAAAGAGTATCCGAATTTATCTAATAAAGAAAGTAATGAACTAAAAGCGAATGCAAAAAAATTAAGAGATCATTTAGGCGAACTATACTTACTATATAAACCTCGGACTTTAAAGCTTCCAAAAGTTCTAAAAAAACCAGAACGCATTTCCATTTTGATAAATAATGGTACAGCAAGTAGTGGTGAGTTATTTATATTGCGGGCCGAGCAAAGCAAAAAGGTAACTCTATTTGGCGAAAATACTGCTGGAGTAGTAGACTACGGAGAAACTGTTAAGATAACTTTACCATGTAGTTTCTTAACCTTAGTATATCCAGCTAGTAAATCATTACATAGCATTAAACGCCCTTTGGATAATGTCGGGATTAAGCCAAATATACAAATACATGATAACATCTCCGATTGGATAAAATTTGTAGAAAACTACAAAAAGAGTAATTAATGAGAAAGAATAAATATAGGATTATAATTTATCACACTCTTTTCTGGTCATGTTATATGCTGTTGGCTAATTTATTAGAATACGGCCTTAACCCAAAAAACCATCATTTTAGTATAGGAGATATATTTTTCACACAGGCTCCAAATATTGTTACAGTTTATTTATGCGTACTACTTTGTCATAAGTACGCTAACCCTCCTAAAACTTTATTCCTAGTAGTGGGTTGCATTGTGATTTTTAGTTTTTCTTACCTAAACTGGTACATTACAAGTTATTATATCAGACCATATATTAATGCAAATGGCCCAGCACCCAGAGTTTTTAATTTCTTCCATTTTGGGATTTCTGTATTATGGATATTTGTGACATATGCCTTAATAGGCTTTGGATATTACTACGCCAGTGAAAGTGTTAAACACGAAAGAAAACTACGCCTCATAGAAAAAGAAAAACACGAAGCAGAATATGCTTTCCTTCGTGCTCAGATTAATCCTCATTTTTTAAACAATACACTAAATTTCTTTTTCGCAAAGTCATTACCCATATCAGAAGAACTCGCCAATGGAATTATGACTTTGAGTGAAATTATGCGGTATTCACTCGAAATAGACAAAGATGATAAGATGACCTTAATAGAAGATGAAATTGAGCACATTAAAAATGTAATTAAAATTAATCAGCTCCGCTTTAATAATAAATTGCAGATTGATTTTACAATCAGTGGTGATACCGAGCACATAAGATTGATTCCACTAATTTTAATTACCATTGTAGAAAACATACTAAAACATGGCGATTGCACAGATAAATTGCATCCCATTAAAATAGCTCTAACTATTAACAAAACAGATAACAGTATTTATTTAAGTACCTGGAATAAAAAGAAAAACGGACCTAAAGAACTTTCCAGCGGTATAGGTTTGGAAAACATAAAGAAAAGACTTACAAATCACTACAAAAAAGATTTTTCACTGGTTATTAAAGACACAGACATTGATTATACGCTTATTCTAAATATCCCATACAATTTAATTGTTGAACATAAAGAAAACATACATTTTCCAGATCAGATCACCATTTTTGATCAATTTAAATTAACCTCTGTAAATCCGAAACCTTACACCTCATGATTAATTGCATTATTGTTGATGATGAAGAGCATGCCATAGAAGTTATACAACATTACTTAAAATCGGTTGCTGAAATAAAGATATTAGCAACATTTACTAACCCAATTGATGCACTAGGTTTTTTAAGCATCAACACAATAGACCTTATTTTTTTGGATATTCACATGCCAGAAATATCAGGAATCGATTTTATTAAAACGATAAATAATCGTAATGCTCAAGTAATTCTTACCACTGCATATAAAGATTTTGCAACAACAGGCTTTGATTTAGAAGTGGTAGATTATTTAGTAAAACCTATACCTTTAACTCGTTTTTTGCAAGCATTAACCAAAGCGCAGAAAATTATTCATGCCAAGAAAAATAATTTTCAAATTAGTTTAAATGATGACGATTATTTTATGGTTAAAACAGAAGCAAAGGGTAAAATGTTAAAAATTAACATAGCAGAAATCGATTTTATTGAAGGCATGAAAAACTATCTTGCTTTCCACCATAACGGCATCAGAACACTCGCTCTACTGACGATGAAAGATGTTGAAGAACGATTGCCTAAAAATAAATTTATCAGGGTGCAGAAATCGTTTATTATTGCGCTTAATAAAATTACCTCGATTGATGGAAACCGTATCGTGTTAAAAGGCGTTTCAGCCGAAATACTAATTGGCGAAACCTATAGAAAGAATTTTCTTGATGTTATGAAGCATAAGCTAATTAGCTAGTATTACCCAGTGTTACCAATCAAACGTTTGCCTTATTTTCTTTACAGAAGAATAGAATTGCATCCCTTAAAAAGCCTTATCTTTGCGTAACTCATAAAAAATATACTATGCTTAAAGGATTTTTTAACGTACCAACTCCGGTAAACGAACCTATATTAAACTATGGCCCAGGCAGTAAAGAACGCGTGCTTTTAAAAGAGGCACTTGCTGAAGCCCGCTCACACCAACAAGATATCCCGATGTATATTGGCGGTAAAGCAGTTCATACCACTAAAAAAGGTAAAGTTGTTGCACCACACGATCATCAACACATTTTGGCTCAATTTAGTATTGGCGATAAAACCCATATTGCACAAGCAATTGATGCTGCTTTGGCAGCAAAAGAAGATTGGGAAAACCTTTCTTGGGAACACAGAGCTGCAATATTTTTAAAAGCTGCTGATTTAATTGCCGGTAAATACCGCTATAAATTAAACGCAGCAACCATGCTTGGGCAAAGCAAAAATGCTTATCAGGCAGAAATTGATGCAGCCTGCGAGCTAATTGATTTCTTACGTTTTAACGTAAGCTACATGGCCGATATTTACAAACAACAGCCACCAGTTTCGCCTCGCGGCAACTGGAATCGTGTAGAACAACGACCTTTAGAAGGTTTTGTATTTGCACTTACACCATTCAACTTTACAGCTATTGCAGCAAACTTACCGGCATCGGCAGCAATGATGGGCAATGTTCTAGTTTGGAAACCAGCAGATACGCAAGTTTATGCAGCCAACCTTTTAATGGAAATTTTCCGTGAGGCAGGCTTACCCGATGGCGTTGTTAACTTGGTTTATGCTGATGGACCAGAAACTGGTGAAGTAATTTTTAATCACCCAGATTTCGCAGGTATTCACTTCACAGGTTCTACAAAAGTTTTCCAAGAGATCTGGAAAACAATTGGCACAAACATTCATAAATACAAATCATATCCTCGCATTGTTGGCGAAACTGGTGGTAAAGATTTTATCCTGGTTCACCCATCTGCGCAAACTGATATTGCAAGTACTGCAATTGTTCGTGGCGCTTTCGAGTACCAAGGACAAAAATGTTCGGCCGCAAGTCGTGTTTATATTGCAGAAAGCGTTTGGCCTGAAATTAAAAAATTAATGTTACGCGATTTGGCTACATTCAAAATGGGTGGAACTGAAGATTTCACTAATTTTATTAATGCAGTTATTGATGAGCGTTCTTTCGACAAATTAGCAAAATACATTGACCAGGCCAAAAAAGATAAAGGTGTAGAAATTATTGCTGGTGGCAACTACGATAAAAGCAAAGGCTACTTCGTTGAGCCTACTATTTTAGTGGTAGACGACCCGAAATATACAACCATGTGCGAAGAGTTATTCGGTCCGGTTTTAACGGTTTATGTTTACGCTGATAAAGATTTCGATTCGATTTTAGAGATTATTGATACCACTTCGCCTTACGCTTTAACAGGTGCTTTAATTGCGCAAGATCGTTATGCGATCGACAAAGCATCTCATGCATTACGTAACTCGGCTGGTAATTTTTACATCAACGATAAATGTACTGGAGCTGTTGTTGGCCAGCAGCCCTTTGGTGGAGCCAGAGGTTCGGGCACAAACGATAAGGCAGGTTCGATGATTAACTTATTACGTTGGGTTTCTCCACGTACCATTAAAGAAGTTTTCGAATCGCCAACTGATTACCGTTACCCGTTTTTAGCTGAAGATTAATCTTACTTAGTTGGAGATAAAACCCCCTAGTAGGTAAATTTATAACGCCATGGTCTGTGTCCTCACAGACTGTATAGTTTCGGCTTGTGGAAACACAAACTGGAAATCATATTTTAAAAACCTCTGAGCAATCAGGGGTTTTTCTTTTTTAAGAAAATTTTGGAAAGCACTAGTACAGCTTATATAATTGTTACCCAGGCTTTCCACTAAATCTTTTTAGCTTATTCTTCCACTCCGATCAGAATTATAGCTAAAAAGGATACCGTTTCAATCCCGTTTAGGTGGCACAGAAAATACAACTATTTAAGGTTGCAAATTGTAGATATTTTCATTTTAAACCCGACAGTAGCGAGCATAGCGATTCTTCATCGGTATAAAGCGAATGGCGGGACCACAGAATCTAGGAAGAACTGAACATTCATTTCCAAATCATCAAAAATCTTTCAAAACCATCTCAATTTCCAGCTGTTGTAATAAAAACTAACCATCATGAAAAATACAGAAAGCAACAACGAAAATTTAAATGATAAAAATGCAGACAATGCTGCAGATAAAACCAATATGCCCGAGCAATTAATTCCACGTCATCATAGTGATGAAAATAGCAAAAAAAATAAAGTAAAATCTGATGCGGGTAACTTGGGCAGAAACTTTGGAAAAGGAGATTTTGGTTCTGAAGAGGCTCGTGAAGATTCGGAAAAAGGTAATAAAGGGCAGGCTGGCAATATGCCTAATACTGAGCAAAAATAAAAGCCCCGACAAAAGTCGAGGCTTCTGAAAACTACATTTATAGGGTGAAATTATCCAACTTTAAAAGCAGGTGTAACATCATCAAGGCATGTACACGTAACTTTCATGTCTTTAATAATTCCTGTTTTTAAACTATAAACCCAGGCATGCACCGCTAATTCCTGGCCGTTAGCCCAGGCAGCTTGTACAATCGAGGTATTCATAATGTTTCCTGCGCCTTCAATTGCATTTAATTCTACCAGGCGGTCGAACCTTTGATCCGGGTCTTTAATAGTTGCCATTTCACGCTCATGCGTACGATATACATCACGAATGTTTCTCAGCCAGTTATCAATTATACCAACTTGTTTATTACCCAAAGCGGCTTTAACGCCACCGCAACCGTAATGACCGCAAACAATTACATGTTTAACTTTTAAAACGTTTACCGAATAATCTAAAACAGAAAGCATATTCATATCGGTATGCACCACAACATTTGCAATGTTTCTGTGTACAAATATATCGCCGGGCTTAGTATTAGTAATCTGATTAGCCGGAACTCGGCTATCAGAACAACCAATCCACAATACGGGCGGGCTTTGGCCTTCAGCAAGCTTATCAAAAAAACTTGGGTCGTTATCAATTACATCTTTAACCCAATCTTTATTTCCCTGCAATAATGTATCGTATGTTATATCTTTTGTTTCTATCGTTTTTGCGCACATATTCTTATTTATTAATGTCTTTAATTATGGTATTTTTTAATTTTGGTACAGTATAGTGTTTCTGTACATTTTCTAAGGTTACTATAATGCCTTTTGTATAGGCATTATGTTTATAGTTAAAAATGGTTTCAAGCACATCTGGATCAATGTATCTCGCATTAGTACCATCTATAATTACATTTGTTTCGCGTGGTATATTCGTTAAAACTACCTGTATTGCTGCTTTATTTAAGAAAGAAACTTCTTCTGCTAATTTAATTCTGATATTCTTTTTGTCGCCTTCGTTTGTAATTCTATAAAAGAAAGGATTACGCATATTTGTACGCAATAAGTAGAAAATCGATACCAGCATTCCTATTGCCACACCCTTTAGTAAATCGGTGAACAAAACCGCAATAATGGTTACTACAAATGGCACAAACTGATCCCAGCCTTTATGGTACATGTGTTTAAATAAAGCTATTCGGGTTAATTTATAACCTGTTACCAATAAAATTGCAGCCAAACAAGAAAGCGGAATCATATTAATAACCTGTGGAATAAATAACAACGAGAGCAATAACCAAACCCCATGAAATATTGCAGACATTTTTGTTCTACCACCTGAATTTACATTTGCAGAGCTCCGAACAATTACCGACGTCATAGGTAAACCACCAATCATACCGCTCGTAATGTTACCAATGCCTTGTGCAATTAATTCTCTGTTTGTTGGCGAAACACGTTTAATTGGGTCGATTTTATCAACAGCCTCAATACTTAAAAGTGTCTCTAAACTGGCTACAACCGCAATTGTTAAGGCTACGATGTAAACATCCTTATTGGCCAATTGAGAAAAATCTGGCATGGTAAACAGGCCAAAAAACTCACTTGCGCCATTTACAACAGGTATTTTAACTATTTGGTCTGCTCTTAACTGGTAATCTGTACTAGCAAAAATAAAACTTGCAGTTACGCCAAGCACAACAACTAAAAGCGGGGCTGGTACTATAGCTAATTTTGGAAACTTAGGCCATATAATTAGAATTGCTATCGATAATAAACTGATAACAACCGCAGCCAAACTGAAATGGCTTAATGCAGCAGTAATTGCAGAGAAAGTATTTTCGTGATCTTGCTGAAAGAATCCCTCATCGCCACTAAAATCACTATCAACACCTAAAGCATGGGGTAATTGTTTCAAAATTAATATTAAACCAATTGCAGCCAGCATGCCTTCAATAACGCTCGACGGGAAATAATTGCCAATCGTTCCGGCTTTTACTAAACCTAAAACCATTTGAAAAACACCCGCCAAAACTACGGCAAGTAGAAAGGTTGGATAACTACCCAAAGAAGTTATGGCACCCAAAACAATAACAGTTAAACCCGCCGCAGGCCCGCTAACGCTTAGTTGAGAACCACTAAATGAGGCTACAACAATACCACCAATAATCCCGGTAATTAAACCAGCAAATAATGGTGCACCGGAGGCAAGGGCAATGCCTAAACATAATGGCAAGGCCACTAAAAAAACAACAATACTTGAGGGTAAATCTTTCTTTAGATTCTTTTTAAGAAAATATTTCTTCACATCCGTACCTGAAAAGGCCGGGTTAAACTTTTGCATAACGATATAATTATCAGGTAAATTTTAACGAATAAATCGCGGGAGAAGCCCAAATAATTTCATGCAGAAAAATATATTAAATGCGTTTAAATAAACACATTTAAATAAAATTTAACTCAACAAAAAAGGTAACCCCCAATAAGGAAATACTAAATAAAGTTGGGAGGAGGTGTTGGCACTGTAGCATGATATGGGTCTACATATCGTTTGAAATGCTCTATAAAACTGCTCTTCAAAATGAAGTGGCTTGAAGAGAACTCGTAAGAAAAGATTGGATGATTTAATTCTACGATTTTAAAATCGGTGAATTTTGCTGTGTCTTTGGCGGCATCCTTTCCGCCATCATGCTCTAACTCAATTTGCATGATTACGGCGTTCATAATTTCTTTGTCGATACATGTACAAAATACCGGCGCACCAGAAATGGCCATCTTCGCACTGAAGATAAGCATAAATGCTGCAACGATTATATACTTGTATTTCCTTAAAAACATTAACCTGATTCTAATCTTGTTCTAATGTAACTTTACAAAAATAAACGGATAATTGGTTTTTCAATACTTTATGCTGTAAAAAAAATGTAATATATAAGATGGGTAATCAAAAAATATTGATAGTCAAATAGTTTTATTTGAAAACCAAAGCATGGTTTACAGGGCTAAGTCAGCCCCGCCATTCGTACAATATTTTTGTTTGGGTTTAGTGAAATAATTAAATTTTCTGGAACAAAAATTATTTTCCTGCTGTCGGGTTTATTTAACAAGGTTTTGTAATTCTTCGCAAATTAACCAATCGCCAAACCTTGCATTCTCGATAGTAATTTTTAATTTTAAAACCTCACACCAAAAACATGGATAAGAAAATAGCTTTACTTAAAGATAAAATTAACCAGGCAAATCTTGGCGGCGGACAAGCACGTATCGACAGTCAGCACAAAAAAGGAAAACTTACCGCCCGCGAACGTATCCATTTTTTAATGGACGAAAATAGTTTTGAGGAAATTGGTATGCTGGTTACACATCGAAGTACAGACTTTGGAATGGAACGAGAGAAATACTTGGGCGATGGTGTAATTACAGGTTATGGCACCATCAACGGCAAACTAACCTATGTTTTCTCTCAGGATTTTACCGTTTTTGGTGGATCATTATCAGAAACTCACGCAGAAAAAATATGCAAGTTAATGGATATGGCAATGAAAAATGGCGCTCCGTTAATTGGTTTAAACGATAGTGGAGGTGCCCGAATTCAAGAGGGTGTGGTTTCTTTAGGTGGCTATGCAGATATTTTTTATAAAAATGTGCAGGCATCTGGCGTTATTCCTCAACTCTCTGCAATTATGGGTCCTTGTGCTGGTGGAGCAGTTTATTCACCAGCCATAACCGATTTTATTTTGATGGTCGAAAATACATCCTATATGTTTGTAACTGGCCCGAACGTGGTTAAAACGGTTACTCACGAAGAGGTAACATCAGAAGAATTGGGTGGCGCAAGTACGCATGCAACAAAATCTGGCGTAACGCATTTTGCTTGTGCAAACGAAATCGAAGCCATCAATCACGTAAAAAAGTTATTGAGTTATATGCCTCAAAACTGCGAAGAAATACCAGAAAGCCTACCTTACGAAATTACAGATGAAAGCAGAATAGAGCTGAATACTTTTATGCCTCAAAATGCCTCTCAGCCTTATGATATCAGAGAGATTATTTCATCTGTCGCTGATACATATAGCTTTTTAGAAGTTCATAAAGATTTTGCAGAAAATATTGTGGTCGGTTTTGCCCGATTGGCAGGCAGAAGTATTGGAATTGTGGCCAATCAACCAGCTTATTTAGCAGGGGTTCTAGATAGTAATTCTTCAACAAAAGCGGCACGTTTTGTTCGTTTCTGCGATTGCTTTAATATTCCCTTATTGGTTTTTGAAGATGTTCCGGGTTTCCTGCCTGGAACTGACCAGGAATGGAATGGCATTATTACCAATGGCGCAAAATTGCTTTATGCTTTTAGTGAGGCAACTGTTCCTCGCATTACGGTTATCACCAGAAAAGCTTACGGTGGTGCTTATGATGTAATGAACAGCAAACATATTGGCGCTGACATGAATTACGCATGGCCAAGTGCCGAAATCGCCGTTATGGGCGCTAAAGGTGCAGCAGAAATTATCTTTAAAAAAGAAATTACCACGGCAGAAAATCCGCAGGAAAAATGGCTGGAGAAAGAAAAATTGTATTCAAATATTTTTGCAAACCCTTACCGTGCTGCAGAACGAGGTTTTATTGATGAAGTAATAGAACCTTCGCAAACGCGAATAAAGTTGATAAAAGCTTTTAAGATGTTAGAAAATAAGGTAGTGAATACACCAAGAAAGAAACATGGAAACATACCTTTGTAATAATGTAAAATGGATAATGTAAGATGAATGGCAGCAAAAACATCATCCATTTTACTTCTTAGCTTTTACATATCATAACAAAGGCTAAAAAGAATAGACATTCTATTAATGGCTTTTTGCACAGGTTTAATTGTTGCAAACATTTACTATTGCCAACCTTTGGTTATTTTGGTAGCTAAAGACTTTAATTTAACCGAAACTTTTGCAGGCAGAATTACCTACATTACTCAAATTGGTTATGCATTGGGCTTATTTCTACTTGTACCGCTTGGCGATATGTTCGAGCGGAAAAAGCAAATTTTATTTATTACTGGCCTAGCCATATTTGCGCTTTTGATTGCCGCCCTTTCTAAAACATTCTTTTTGTTAGAAGTTGCCTCGCTACTAATTGGCATCTGCTCTATTGTACCGCAATTAATTTTACCACTTGCCGCTAATTTAAGTACCGATGAAAATAGAGGTGCAAACATTGGAATGATTATGAGTGGTTTGCTTGTTGGTATTTTGGCATCGAGAGCCGTAAGTGGTGGTATTGGGTTCTGGTTAGGTTGGCGAGCTGTATATTTTATGGCAGCCGGAATTTGCTTACTATTAATTGCTTTAATGGCTAAACGCTTTCCGAAAAGTTACCCTGCGTTTAAAGGCAGTTATAAAGAATTAATGACTTCGATGTTTGGCTATATCAAAACACAGCCAGTTTTACGCGAAACATCAATAATAAACTTTCTTGCGTTCTCCATTATTAGTGCATTTTGGACCACAATGGTTTTGTTTCTTGCAAATCCTCCTTTTAGTTTTCAAACGTTACAAATTGGGTTATTTGGCATTGCGGGTGCGGCGGGTGCTTTGGCTGCCCCATTGGTTGGGAAATTGAGCGACGGCAATAATCCGCGTAAAAATTTAATGATTGGTTTCATTCTACAAATCATCAGCGTTGCGTTGTTCTATTTCACTGGAAATCACTTATATTTATTCGTAATCGGCATTGTTTTAATTGATATTGGTCAGCAAGCAATACATGTAACCAATCAAACGAGAATTTACACATTAATTCCAGAGGCTAGAAATCGGCTAAACACCATTTTTATGTCTGTTAGTTTTATTGGTGCAAGCTGTGGTTCGGCTTTGGGTTTATGGCTTTGGGGTCGAGGTGGCTGGAATTTATTTTGCTACGGAATTGCAGGTATCGTTTTAATCAATATATCGATTTACAAATTTTACGGAAGCAAAAAATTTTAATTTTGGAAACACTAATTCAAATAGAACAAATATTCCCATCATTAACCTGGCGGATTAGACATGAGGCCATGTATCCTGATATGCCTTTCGATTCTGTAAAACTTAAAGATGATTTCGAGGGCACACATTTTGGTTTATATGCAGACCACAAACTTACAGGTGTGGTTTCTTTATTTTCGCAAGGCGATGTTTACCAGTTTAGAAAATTGGCAGTTTTACCTAACGAACAAAAGGCAGGTTACGGAACAAAACTCATGGAATATATCTTAGATTTTTGTAAAATTCAGAAAGCAGCAGTTATTTGGTGCAACGCCAGAGTAAATGCTAAAGAATTTTATTTTAAATTTGATTTTATTGAAACAGAAGATACCTTTTTTAAAGATGGGTATGATTTTGTTGTAATGGAGAAAGAACTCAAATATTAATAAATTTACCATCAGCGCACAAAAAGTAGTAAGAAAGACTGTTTACTTAACCAAGTAAACAATACGCTGCAACCTTAGTGTCTTTGTGGTGAAAAAAAATAAAATATGGCTAAGAAAAAAGAAGACGAAAAGAAAAAACACGTTGCTGTTGTAACTAAAAAATCGTTACAATTTTTAGAAGAATATATTAACAACCCCGCTCCTACTGGTTACGAATGGGAGGGACAAAAACTTTGGTTAAATTATTTAAAACCATACATTGATGAACATTTCATTGATAATTATGGAACGGCAGTTGGCGTAATCAACCCAAAAGCAGCTTACAAAGTAGTTATTGAGGCTCATGCTGATGAAATTTCTTGGTATGTAAATTACATCACCAGCGATGGTTTAATTTATGTAATTCGCAACGGTGGTTCTGACCATCAAATCGCACCATCGAAACGTGTAAATATTCATACCGATAAGGGTATGGTTAAAGCTGTTTTTGGCTGGCCTGCTATTCATACTCGCCATGGCGAAAAAGAACAGGCTCCCGAACTTAAAAACATCTTTTTAGATTGTGGTTGTACCTCAAAAGAAGAAGTAGAGAAATTAGGTATTCATGTTGGTTGTGTAATCACTTACGAAGATGAATTTATGGTCTTAAACGACCGTTATTATGTTGGTCGTGCTTTAGATAACCGTGTTGGTGGTTTTATGATTGCCGAAGTTGCACGTTTATTAAAAGAAAACAAGAAAAAACTTCCATTCGGATTGTACATCGTTAACTCAGTGCAAGAAGAAATTGGCTTACGTGGTGCTGAAATGATTGCGCAACGCATTAAACCAAACGTAGCAATTGTTACAGACGTTACCCACGATACCACTACTCCAATGATTAACAAAAATATCCAGGGTGATTTATCAGCCGGAAAAGGACCTGTGGTTTCTTATGCGCCAGCGGTTCAAACCAACTTAAATAAATTATTAATTAAAACGGCTGAGAAAAACGAAATTCCGTTTCAACGCCAGGCTTCATCTCGTTCTACCGGTACTGATACAGATGCTTTTGCCTACTCAAACGGCGGTGTTCCATCTGCATTAATTTCTTTACCATTACGCTACATGCATACTACGGTAGAAATGGTTCATAAAGAAGATGTAGATAATGTAATCAGTTTAATTTATCAAAGCTTGCTAAACATTAAAGACGGACAGGATTTTAGAGAATTCAAATAAAATTTGATTGCATAATTTGAAGGCCTGAAGAAATAACTTCAGGCCTTTTTTATTGCAAAAAATGGGTAAATTACTTAACTATCTAAATCTAATAAACTGCTACTTTGTTAATTCAACAATGAAAAAACTCGTATTAATTCGCCACGGCCAAAGTGTTTATAATCAAGAAAATCGTTTCACTGGCTGGACCGATGTTGATCTATCGGAGCAAGGACACATAGAAGCAAAAAAAGCTGCAGAGATATTAAAAAAACACGATTACAATTTTGATATTGCATTTACTTCGCTATTAAAAAGAGCAATTAAAACATTGCATATCATTCTCGAAGACCTCGACCATTTGTGGATTCCAGAATACAAAAGCTGGCATTTAAACGAGCGTTTTTATGGTGCTTTGCAAGGATTAAATAAAGCAGAAACTGCTGAAAAATATGGAGCCGAACAAGTTTACAAATGGCGAAGAGCCCCAGATGAAGAACCCCCCAAATTAACCAGAGATGATGAGCGTTTTCCTGGAAATGATTTACGCTATCAAAATTTAAAACTTGATGAATTGCCACTAAGTGAAAATCTGAGTGATACAATTGCAAGGGTTCTTCCGTTTTGGAATGAATCTATTGTGCCTGCAATCAGCAAAAATGAAAAAGTAATTATTTCAGCACATGGAAACAGCTTGAGGGCTTTAATTAAGTACCTCGATAATTTATCTAACGAAGAAGTAACAGCTTTAGAAATTCCAACTGGAATTCCGCTGGTTTATGAGTTGGAAGATGATTTGAAAAAGATAAGGCACTATTATTTAGAATAGCATTCGAGTTATCAAATTAACGATACTTATTATTAATTTTATGTAAGACGTTATTTAAATCCACATGGCACAAAACAAAACGACCGAAAACGAAAGCAGCGTAACTTCATTTTTAAACACAGTTACTGATGAAGAAAAACGAAATGATAGTTTCGAGCTAATTAAAATATTCGAAGAGGCTTCTTCCTTTAAAGCCAAAATGTGGGGCAACGCAATTGTTGGATTTGGTAGTTACCACTACAAATATGAAAGTGGTAGAGAGGGTGATGCACCATTGGCTGGGTTTTCGCCCAGAAAAGATTCGTTTGCTTTATATATCTCTTTGCAAATCAAAGACCGCGAGGAACTTTTAGCTGAGTTTGGCAAACACAAAACAGGAAAATCTTGCGTTTACATTAAAAAGCTGAGTGATGTGGATGTGCATATTCTCAAGAAAATGATCATTAACTCAATCAAACAAATCAAAAGTTTATACTAAGCTAAGAGTAATATTACTGCCACTCAAATACTAGTGAGCGGATAGCCTGGAGCCCGATTTAAGCACAGATTAATTTTCTGAATACATACTTGCAACTTAAACAGATTTTTTCAGGCGAGGCCTGCTAGCGAAAGTTAGGGCTGCTATTCCAAAAGAACTCTTGGTTTTGCTTTTCAAATCTTATTAAACACGTGTAAATAAGCAGTTACGAGATGTTTTTGCTCAGTTTATTTTACAATATTTGATAGTTCCTTATCAGAATAATAACCAAACCGGATTATGTTAAAAAAACTACACCTCTATTTTTTAATAGCAGGCACTTGCGTTTCGTTAAATTCGACCGCACAAGATGCCGTTAGCTACCAAACTCCACCAAAAGAAATTGCTGATTTATTACTTGCAAAGCCTACGCCAGGTGTAAGTATTGATGATAAAGCGGAGTGGATTTTATTCAGCGAAAGAAACTCATACCCTTCTGTAGAAGAATTAGCGATGCCTGAATATCGTATTGCAGGCTTACGTTTAAACCCAAATAATTATTCTCCAAGCCGTATTACCTACATCAATAATTTCAGCTTAAAAAACATTAAAACAGATAAAACGTTTCCAGTAAGCGGCTTACCAACTCCGTTATACGCAAGCAATATTAGCTGGAATCCGTCACAAAATAAAATTGCATTTACAAATACAACTCAAAAAGGTGTAGACCTTTATATAATTGATTTAGTGAGTAAAAAAGCAACTAAAACAAACAAAACATTTTTAAATGTTGTTTTAGGAAGTGGTTTAACTTGGTTAAATGATAACACAATTATCTACAGAGCGGTTACAAAACCAGCAAGTGCTGCACCTGTAAAACCGTTAATGCCTAAAGGTCCGACTGTTCAACAAAATTTAGGTAAGGCGGCACCAAGCCCTACTTATCAGGATTTGATTAAATCGCCATTTGACGAACAACTTTTTGAATTCTACGGAACATCGCAACTGGTAAAAAATACTGCTGGTGTAGAAACACCGATTGGCAAACCTGCAATTTATTCGTCGGTTAGTTTATCTCCTGATAAAAGCTTTATGCTTACCGAAACCATTCGCAAACCATTTTCTTATTTGGTTACCGCCCGTGGATTTCCAACAACTGTTACTATTACAGACTTAGCTGGAAAAACAGTTAAAGTATTAGCAGAATTACCTTCAGCAGAAGGTACACCATCGGGTTATGACAATACACAAAATGTTGTTCGCGGTTTTGATTGGCGTGATGACCAACCTGCAACAATTGTATGGTCGAAACCTTTAGACAGCGGTTTGATTAAGAAAAATGTGCCATTTCATGATGCCGTTTATGCATTAAGTGCTCCATTTACTGGCGCAGAGAAAGAACTTTTTAAAACGAAAACCCGTTACCGTGGCGTACAATGGGGCAATGCTAATTTAGCTTTGGTAATGGAAGGTTTACGTAGTAAACAAACAAATACCGTAAGCGTTTACAATCCAACAACTGGTACATTAGAAGAATTGTACAGCCGTAACCAAACAGATGCTTACGGCAATCCAGGAACGCCTGTTACCACAAAAAATAAATATGGCCGCTCGGTTATACATACCGTTGATAACGGCACCAAACTTTTAATGAATAACACCGTTGGCTCATCAGACAAAGGAGATTTACCTTTCCTAGCTAAATTTGATTTGGCAACTAAGAAAAACGATATCATTTGGCGCAGTGCCGAAGGAACGTTTGAATATGTTAGTGACGTAATTGATGCAGACAAACTGGTTTTACTTACCCGTAAAGAGAGTCAGAAATTAGTTCCAAACTATTACATTAAGAATTTAGTGTTACGTATGGCCGATAGGCCAGTTACAGCTTTCGCAAATCCCTACCCTTCTTTAGATGGAATTACGAAAGAGAAAATATCTTATAAACGTGCTGATGGTGTTGATTTAACTGGAGATTTATATCTACCAAAAGGCTACAATAAGGAGAAAGATGGCGCTTTGCCAGCAATTATCTGGGCTTATCCGCGTGAGTTTAATTCGGCAGCTGACGCAGCGCAAATTCGCGGTTCGAAAGATAAGTTTACAGCAATTGCATGGGGTTCTCCAATTTATTGGGTAACCCGTGGTTACGCTGTTTTAGATAACGCAGAAATGCCAATCGTGGCTAAAGATGGCAAAAAACCGAACGATACTTTTGTTGACCAGTTAAGCTTAAATGCAGAAGCAGCAATTAATAAATTATCCGACTTAGGTGTTGGTGATAGAAAACGTATGGCAGTTGGTGGGCACAGTTACGGTGCTTTTATGACGGCTAATCTTTTAGCCCATACCAACTTATTTGCCGCAGGCATTGCACGCAGTGGTGCTTATAACCGCACGCTTACCCCTTTTGGTTTCCAAAACGAAGAACGCACTTATTGGGAAGTTCCTCAACTATATTATGAAATGAGCCCTTTCAGCTATGCTGATAAAATTAAGACACCTTTGTTATTAATTCACGGAGATTCTGACGATAACACAGGCACCTATCCAATAAATAGCGAGCGTTTATTCGCCGCAATTAAAGGATTGGGTGGTACTGTTCGATTTGTTTTTATGCCATTCGAAGCACACGGTTATCGTGGTAAAGAAAATATTTTACACGTACTTTGGGAGCAAGATCAATGGCTTGAAAAATACGTTAAAAACAAGAAGTAGAATTCAATTTCTAATAAAAATGCCTCGTTAATCGAGGCATTTTGTTTTACATTGTTTTTAAAAATGCTAAATTAAAAACTTAGTATTGTTTGCTATTAATGCCTAATTTTGCATTTTAAATCAAACCCGAATATAAAAGCATTTACTTGTTTTATTTACTATGGATTACATCGATTATTACAAAATTCTTGAGATTAAAAAAGATGCTTCGGCAGATGAAATAAAAAAGGCTTATCGCAAACTTGCCCGTAAATATCATCCTGATTTAAATCCAAATAATGAAGAGGCGAATAAAAAGTTTCAACAAATAAATGAGGCAAACGAGGTTTTAAGTGATGCGGATAAACGCAAAAAATATGACCAATACGGCCAGAATTGGCAACATGCAGATCAGTTTAATTCTCAGCGCCAAAAAAGGCCACAAGGTGGTGGTGGATTCGGTGGTGGTTTTTCAGGCGGTGATTTTGGCGGAAGCGATTTTTCTGATTTCTTTTCTTCGATGTTTGGTGGTGGCGGAAGCAGAAGCAGTAGTCGTTCTCCATTTAAAGGCCAGGATTTTACAACAGAATTAAACCTTAATTTGTTAGATGCTTACACCACACACAAGCAAACGCTTAATATAAACGGAAAACAAGTCCGCATTAATATTCCGGCAGGCGTAGAAAACGGCCAAAAAATAAAACTTCCTGGTTACGGTGCACCAGGGGCAAACAATGGTCCGGCAGGCGATCTGTTTATCACTTTTAATATTGCCGAACACTCTAAATTTAAAAGAAAAGGGAATGATATTTACCTACAGGAAACCGTTGATTTATATACGGCTATTTTAGGGGGAGAAAAAATTGTGGAAACACTAAATGGTAAAGTAAAACTCACTATCCCAGCCGGCACACAGCCTGATACAACACTTAGACTAAAAGGAAAAGGATTTCCTATTTATAAAAAGGAAACCCATTTTGGTGATTTATACATCAAATGGCAAATCAAATTACCTACAAACCTTAATGCCCAGGAAAAAGAATTGTTTGAGAAACTTTCTAAACTCTAAGCAAATATCAAATTAAGCTTTTATTAAAAGTTTTTGAATTCATAGTTATTCATTAGTTTAAATATTATAGTCTTTTAAGGCTATGATAAAAAAATCATTTTTTTAATATTAGTTTATTAAATTGGGACTTTAAAACTAAAACAATGAGTGATTCTTCTTTAAAATTTATTGAAAAAATAAAAGCTTCTTATGCACCTACAGGCTCATATATTTACCTTGGAGCAGGTATTTTAGATGGACAGGTTTATGGCGATGCCGAAGTAAATTTATCATTAAAGATGATGAACAGGCATGGTTTAATAGCTGGGGCTACTGGTACAGGTAAAACCAGAACATTGCAATTGCTTGCCGAACAACTTTCTGATGCCGGTGTTCCAGTTTTTATGTTAGATGTTAAAGGCGATTTATCAGGCTTAAATCAACCAGGCAGTATCAATCCAAAAATAGAAGAACGAGCAGCTCAATTAAAAAAACCTTTCACACCATCAGGTTTTCCTGTAGAAATTTATTCGCTTTCTGGCAAATTGGGTGCACAAATGCGTGCAACCGTTTTAGAATTCGGGCCAACACTTTTATCTAAAGTATTAGATTTAAACGACACTCAATCTGGTGTTATGGCAGTCATTTTCAAATATGCCGATGATAATAAAATGCCAATTATCGACCTTAATGACTTAAAAAAACTAGTTTCTTACCTATCAGAAGGTGCAGGCGCAGCAGAAATAAAAGAAAGCTATGGTACTATTTCTACAGCAACCTCGGGTACTATTTTAAGAAAGATTGTGGCTATCGAACAACAAGGCTTATCTGGCATGTTTGGCGAAAAATCTTTTGATGCAGACGATTTGTTCGAACGTGTAGATGGAAAAGGTATAATCAGCCTTTTGAACATTGCTGATGTTCAAAATCAACCTGTTTTATATTCTACATTCTTATTGAGTTTGCTTGCCGAACTTTTTAATACCCTACCCGAAGTTGGCGATTTAGATAAGCCAAAGCTGGTTTTCTTTTTTGATGAAGCACATTTACTTTTCAATAATTCTTCGAAAACATTTTTAGGACAAATTGAAACTATAATCCGTTTAATTCGCTCGAAAGGTGTTGGTGTTTTCTTCTGTACACAGTCTCCAACAGATGTTCCAGAAAGTGTTTTAGGACAATTAGGCAATCGTGTTCAACACGCATTAAGGGCTTTTACACCTAACGATGTAGATGCACTTAAGAAAACAGTTAACACGTATCCAAAATCAGATTTTTATCAAATTGATAAGGTCTTAACATCTTTAGGTACTGGGCAGGCACTGGTTACGGTACTAAATGAAAAGGGTATTCCAACTGAGGTTTCGGCAACAATGCTAACTCCTCCAAGAGCTGTAATGGGTCCTTTAACTGCTGCTGATTTTGATAAAGTGGTAACTGGAAGTGCAATGTATGCAAAATACAAAGACCCAATTGACCCTGAAAGTGCTTACGATATTTTAACAAAAAGAATAAATGACCGTGTAGCGGTTGAAGAACAGCAAAAACAAGAAGCTGAGGAGCAAAAACAAGCTGAAATAGAAAGCAAACCTAAACCTGGCGAAAAAAGCTTAGTTGAAAAAGTAATGGGTGCTACAATAACCCGTCAAATTGGAAGAGAAATTGTTCGTGGGCTTTTTGGTATGTTAACCGGAAAAAAAACAAGAAGTAAAAGCGGTGGTGGTTTATTTGGCTTTTAAATAAAAAACATGAAACCATCATGATTTTGCCAACCACAAACACCAATGAATAAAATCATGATAGCTTCATAACCATTGAAAATAATTTTATACATATGAAATAGCCATGTACCGAAACGCACAAACACAAATGAAGATACATGACGTATTCCATATGACAATTGAAAACAATATTATCTACATATGAAGCCATCATGATTTTGCCAACCACAAACACCAATAAATAAAATCATGATAGCTTCATAACCATTGAAAATAATTTTATACATATGAAAATTTTTCTCTTTATATTACTTTTCTTTTCTATAGCAGCAAAAGCACAATCAGAAATTAAACCATTTGGAGACATTAGGGGGACGCCACTTACTTTAGTAAAATATACTGATGTGGTAGGAAGCCCATATCTATACGATTTTTGGGTTAAAGGTAAAGTAACCTTAAAAAATGGCAAGAAATATTCAAACGATTCATTGAAATATGATGTTACTGATGACAAGCTAATTTTCAAAAATGATGATGGCAGTTTGATGCATTTTGCAGATCCGGTTAAAGAATTTGAATTATTAAATAAAGACCTTTCTATTTCTCGTTTTGTGAATGGCTTACCACCTTCAAACGGATTTAGTGCTGAAACATATTATCAGGTTATTGCCGAAGGTAAAATTCCGCTCTTCAAAAAAACTAGCAAGTTCATTACAGAAAGCAAACAATATAATTCGGCAAGTGCTACAAAATTATTTAACACAACGTATAGCTATTATTACTTGCAAAATGGAAATTTGATAAAAATTTCTCCAAATAAGAAATCTATTATTGCTTTATTTGGACTTAAAGATGAACAACTTACAGAATACATAAAAAAAGAAAAGGTCGATTTTAAAAAAGATGAAGACTTAAATAAATTATTTACATATTTTAACAATTAACTAAAATTAAACGTCTCCCTTATCATAAAATTGACTTGGGATTACTATTTTCGCAATATGAAACCTACCTTATTAATATTGGCTGCAGGTATGGCAAGCCGTTATGGAAGCATGAAACAAATTGATGGCTTCGGTCCTAATGGAGAAACCATCATTGATTATTCTATTTATGATGCAATTAAAGCTGGATTTGGCAAAGTTGTTTTCATTATAAAAGAAGAATTTGTAGATAATTTTAAATCGATTTTCGAACCAAAATTAAAAGGAAGAATTGAAACGGATTACGTTTTCCAAAACTTCGATTTAAAACAATTTGGTATTGAAGAAGAGATATATAGAGAGAAACCATGGGGAACTGCTCATGCTATTTTATCTGGAAGAAAAGTAGTTAAAGAGCCTTTTTGCGTTATCAATGCAGATGATTACTACGGTTACGATGCTTTTAAAAAGATGGTTGATTTCTTAAATGATGAAGCAACTGACAGTAATTTTTCTATCATTGGTTACGAAATTGGCAAAACACTTTCTGAGTTTGGTGCAGTATCGCGTGGTGTTTGTAAAGTAGATGCCGCAGGTAATTTAGAAGAAATTATTGAGCGCACAAAAGTTTATCCTAAAGACGGAAAAATCTTCTATGAAGAAGATGGCGAGGAATTTCCGTTAGAATTTGAAACTCCTGTTTCGATGAATTTTTGGGGATTTACTCCAGCCGTATTCGAAATTACAGAGAAATTATTTAAAGAATTTGCAATGGCAAATAAAGATAAACCCAAAGCAGAATTCTTTATCCCATTAATCGGCGAAAATTTAGTAAAAACAGGAGAAGCTACTTTTAAAGTTGTTCCAACATCAAACAAGTGGTTCGGTGTAACTTATAAAGAGGATAAGCCTTATGTTCAGGATAGTATTGACCAATTGGTTAAGAACGGAACATACCCTGAAAAACTATGGAATTAAATTTAGATTCCGAAGTTTTAAAAGCATACGGGTACACTAAAGAAAATATAAAAATTAGTCAAATAGGTGCGGGGTTAATTAACCGCACTTATTTGCTTTCACCCATATCCGAAGATAAAAAGTATATTCTTCAGAACATTAATACTTCGGTTTTTAAAAACCCACAATCCATTGCTAATAACCTCAAAGCAATATCCGATTATCTTTCTAAAACATATCCCGATTATCTATTTATAAAACCTGTTTCTGCCGTTAATGGAGCCGAAATGGCATTTATTGATAATGAATATTGGAGAATGCTGCCTTTTGTACCCAATGCCACGTCTTTAGATGTCCTAAGCAACGAAAAGCAAGCTTTTGAAGCTGCAAAACAGTTTGGAAAACTAAGCAGACTATTAAATAATTTTGATGCTTCAACATTAGAACCAACCATCCCTGGTTTTCATGATTTAGGATTACGTTTTGAACAATTTTCATCAGCATTAAGCGCAACTTCTAATGAACTTAAAAGGCTGGCAAAACCTCAAATTGATGATGCTTTAGAGCACAAATATATCTTAGATTATTTCAAATCATACTCGCATAGAGTCGATTTCCCTAACCGTGTAATGCATCACGATACAAAAATCAGTAACGTATTGCTTAACTCTAAAACATTTGAAGGTGTTTGCGTTATTGACTTGGATACGATTATGCCTGGTAAATTTATTTCTGATTTAGGCGATATGATGCGTACTTATATTTGTGCATTCTCAGAAAATGAAACCGATTTATCGAAAGTAAAAATCAGATTATCTTATTTTGAAGCCACGATAAAAGGATATTTATCTGAAATGAAAGGCATTTTAACGGATACTGAAAAAGAACTACTTTTATTTTCTGGAAAATACATGATATACATGCAAGCTTTGCGTTTTCTAATTGATTTTTTAAACGGTAACAAATATTATCCAACCATCTATTCCACACAAAATTTAGATAGGGCAAAAAATCAATTTAAACTACTTCAGGAAATTACTTTAAATGATAAAGAATTGCAAGATATTATTGAGGAGAATTTGTAAATTGAATTCTCTTTTCGGTCAAAAAATCCAGAATCATTAAAAATATTTAAGTAATATGTCTTTAACATTAGAAAAATTAAGCGTGATGTAGCGTTTTTAGTTTTATTTAAAGATTAAGATCTGCAATTTAATTATAGCTATATGTTTTTTATCTTAAGAAAACCATTTACGAATTTATCTCGTAAGTAACCTAATAAAAAACTTAAACAAAAAACAAATAGTATGAAAAAGCAATTTTTAAGTCTAGCAATGGGAGTAACATTTTTAGCTTCTATCGTAGCTTGTAGTTCTCCTAAAAAAGATTCAGCTGCAGACAGTACGGGAATGGATTCTAATGCAATGGCAATGGACACTACTGCAACAGAAACTGGTGTTGAAGTTGGTGGTGCAATGATGGTACCTTCTAAAAACATCGTAGAAAATGCATCTGGTTCTACTGATCACACTACATTAGTAGCCGCAGTAAAACAAGCAGATTTAGTCGAGACTTTGAGTGGCAAAGGTCCATTTACCGTATTTGCTCCAACAAATGAAGCATTTGCGGCAATTCCAAAAGCTACTTTAGATGGTTTGATGAAACCAGAAATGAAAGCAGATTTAAGCAAAATTTTAACTTACCACGTAGTTCCTGGTGCTTTAAAAGCCGCAGATTTAAAAGATGGTGAAGAATTAACCACGGTACAAGGTGGCAAACTTAAGGTATCTGTTAAAGATGGTAAAGTTATGATAAATGGTGCAAACGTAACCGTTGCAGATGTTATTTCTAGCAACGGAGTTACACACGTTATTGATGGTGTTTTAATGCCAAAATAATTCAATATTAGCGATATTATTTTCTATCTCTGAACATTTCTTCATTACAAAGTGTTAAAGATGCCAAGTAATTTCATCATTTAACATGATAATATATTATATTACTAAAAAAGCGTTACTGAAACTAATCAGCAACGCTTTTTATATTTAAAATCTTCGGTTTTTGAACCTCCAACTTTTAGACTAAAGAAAAGACTTATTTCTCCTCTTTAACTTCTTCGAAATCAACATCGGTAACGTTATCGCCACCCCCTTGAGGTTGACCATCAGCTTGTGGTTGTTCGCCACCTTGAGGCTGACCACCCTCTTTGTACATTTCCTCAGATGCTACGTTCCAAGCAGCTTGCAATTCAGCTGATGCTGCATCGATATCTGCAAAGTTACGAGATAAGTGAGCTGCTTTTAATTTCTCTAAACCAGCTTCGATTGGTGCTTTCTTATCAGCAGATAATTTTTCACCGAACTCTTTTAATTGTTTCTCAGTAGAGAAGATTAAAGCATCAGCACCATTGATTTTATCAGCTTCTTCTTTTTGCTTAGCATCATCTGCTGCATTAGCTTCTGCTTCTTCTTTCATTTTCTTAATCTCAGCATCAGTTAAACCTGAAGAAGCTTCGATACGGATTTTTTGCTCTTTACCAGTAGCTTTATCTTTAGCACTTACGTGTAGAATACCGTTAGCATCAATATCAAAAGCAACTTCTACTTGAGGCACACCACGAGGTGCTGGTGGAATACCATCTAAAATGAAACGGCCAATTGTACGGTTTTGACCAGCCATTGGGCGCTCACCTTGTAAAATATGAATTTCTACTGAAGGTTGATTATCAGCTGCAGTTGAGAAAGTTTCAGATTTTTTAGTTGGGATAGTAGTGTTAGACTCGATTAATTTAGTCATTACACCACCCATAGTTTCTATACCTAATGATAAAGGTGTAACGTCTAATAACAATACATCTTTCACATCACCAGTTAACACACCACCTTGAATAGCAGCACCAATTGCTACAACCTCATCAGGGTTAACACCTTTACTTGGCTCTTTACCAAAGAAAGCTTTAACAGCATCCTGAATTGCAGGAATACGAGTTGAACCACCTACTAAGATAATTTCGTCGATATCGCTTGTGTTTAAACCAGCATTTTTCAAAGCAGATTTACAAGGGTCGATAGTACGTTTAATTAAATCACCAGCTAATTGCTCAAATTTAGCACGAGATAATGTACGTACTAAGTGTTTAGGGCCGCTAGCATCAGCAGTAATGTATGGCAAGTTGATTTCTGTAGAAGTTGTGCTTGATAATTCAATTTTAGCTTTCTCAGCAGCTTCTTTTAAACGTTGTAAAGCCATCGGATCTTTTGCAAGGTCCATACTGTTTTCAGCTTTAAATTCAGATGTTAACCAATCGATAATAATGTGGTCAAAATCATCACCACCTAAGTGTGTATCACCATCAGTAGATTTTACTTCGAAAACGCCATCACCTAATTCTAAAACAGAAACATCATGCGTACCACCACCACAATCAAAAACAACAATTTTCATGTCTTTGTGTGCTTTATCTAACCCATAAGCTAAAGCAGCAGCAGTTGGCTCGTTAATGATACGTTTTACTGTTAAACCAGCAATTTCACCAGCTTCTTTCGTAGCCTGACGTTGTGCATCGTTAAAGTAAGCAGGTACTGTAATAACCGCTTCAGTAACCTCTTGACCCAAGAAATCTTCAGCAGTTTTTTTCATTTTCTGCAAAATCATTGCAGAAATTTCTTGTGGAGTATATTTTCTATCGTCGATTTCAACACGTGGTGTGTTGTTATCGCCTTTAACCACTTTATAAGGTACACGTCCAGCTTCTTTCGCACTTTCGTCGTAGCTGTTACCCATAAAGCGTTTAATTGAATAAATCGTTTTTGTTGGGTTAGTTATAGCCTGACGTTTAGCTGGCTCGCCAACTTTACGTTCGCCGTTTTCTGCAAAAGCAACAATAGACGGTGTAGTACGTTTACCCTCACTGTTCGCAATAACTACAGGCTCGTTGCCCTCCATTACGCTCACGCAAGAGTTTGTTGTTCCTAAGTCTATTCCAATAATTTTTCCCATTGTATTTTGTATTTTCTTTCTTTTTAAAGTATTGTAATTTCTTCCTATCAAACAATGCTTGTGCCAATTGGTTTTTGGCAGAAAATATAGACAAAAGACTGATAAAATGTAAAAAAATAAGTCAATTGGTACTGACAGCATGACAGAAAAAAGACTAAAGGCTAAAGCTGAAAGACTTAAGAAGAGGTATATTAATTATTTGAAAATGAAAGTTAGAATCTTTTCGGGAGCATTTGCCCCGTTAATCGCTGTAGTCCCGATAAAAATCGGGAGCTTTTGCCTTTATCGGGTTATTGAATAAAGCTTGAGGCCTGTTGCAATGTTTTCGATACCACAAACTTTCAAAGCAGCGAAGACTTGCATCAAGCCTTGATTTTTGTTTCTTTTATCAAGAAAAACAAAAAAACCTCTGGCCAAGACAAACAAACAACAGCAATAAAGATGAATAACCTAAATTTATTGTATCTTCAATAACCAAATCAAAATAATATGCTATTAGCAGCACAAATAGTAATTGGGCTTGTTGCCATAATCCATATTTATATCATGTGGTTAGAAATGTTCGCGTGGACAACCAGAGCACCAAAAGTTTTTAAAACCATACCGAAAGATTTATTTCCGCCGACTAAAACATTAGCTGCAAACCAAGGCTTATATAATGGATTTTTAGCAGCAGGTTTAATCTGGTCGCTTTGCATTGCCGACCATCACTGGAGGTTTTACGTAGCTGTATTCTTTTTAACCTGTGTAATTATCGCTGGTATTTACGGTGCTGCAACAGCAAGTAAAAAAATTCTTTATGTGCAATCCATACCCGCTTTGGTTGCTTTGATTTTATTGCATGTTAGATAACTAATTACAAAGAAAAAAATCTAACAACATAAAACAATTAAAAATCACATAAGCGCTCGTCTTATATTTTTTACATTTAGATAGTTAATTTTAGATAGATGCTGAAATCAATTCAGCATGACGATCGTGTTATTACAAATCCAACAACCGCTCCAAATGATGATAACCGATTCCAAAGTATTCTTTGCTATCCTTTATTCTTTGCAAAATCTCTGTTTTTCTTTTGCTTTCGGCTTTAGTCTTTAAGCTTTCCGCTCTCTTTACTCCTACAACCAACACATTCTTAGGTGTATGCGCATCAGAAATAAATTCAAAAACCTTTGTCTTATAACCAAAGTATTCTAAAATTAAAGCTCTAATTCCATCAGTTACCATTTCTGCCTGCCGTTCTAAAAAGATTCCATATTTAGTCAAAAACGCAACGTCATTCTTTACTTTGCTCTTTTCTATTTCTCTTCGGATTTGTTTGTGGCAACAAGGTGCAACCACTATTAATTCAGCACCAGCCTTAATGCCCTTAAAAATTGCATCATCGGTCGCGGTATCACAAGCATGCAAAGCAATTAAGAGATTTACATTTTCTGCATTGTAATCTTCAATTGTTCCCTCCACAAAATTTAATTTATCTAAAGAAGATTTATCTGCAACAGCATTACACAAATCAACCATGTCCGAGCGGTATTCTACACCAATCACTTCAGAATCTAATTTTAAAACCGAGTGTAAATAATCGTACAATGCAAAAGTTAAATATCCTTTACCAGAGCCCATATCAGCAACCTTTTTAATTGTGCCTTCTGGCAACTCTTTAATTAAAGAACTAAGAATTTCTATATAATGATTGATCTGTTTGAATTTATCCTGTGCATTTTTATACACTTTGCCGTCAGCATCGGTAATTTTTAATTCAGTTAAATAAGATTTATCATCTGCTTTAATTAATCTTGCTTTCTCTTTATCATGATTAGCATCAGGCATTTCTTTCGTTGATGCCGAAGTTTCTCTCAAAACAATTTTACCATTATTCAACTCTTCAAAAATTATATCTTTTCGAGTGGTAAATAAAGTTGCAATTTTAAAACCTGTTTGCAAGTACGCCGATATTAAATTTACAGCTTCAAGCACTTCGAAGTTTTTTACAACATCTCGTGTTTTATATCGAAATGTAAAAGCTAATTTCTCCTCTCGTTTAATGGAAACCTTACGAATCAGAATTTGTTTCAAAGCTTCTTCCTCACCTTTGTAATTCCCTAAAGAAATTTTAACAAAAACTTGTAAGTTTAAGCTTTCTTTTAAAGCAGAAATAAATTGTTCTATGTTTGCTGAAAATACCATCAATAAATTTTAAAGTGTAAAGATAAACCAATTTATCTGGAGATGAGTTTAAGAGAAACAATGTAACAATTGGGCGACTTTTTTATTTATCAAAAATTCAATTCACCGACAAAAATTCTTTAAAATATCTATTCAATATGGATTAGAAAAACATTTAGGTAATACGATTTAGGAATATCTAAAACGAAACATTATCTATAATCATTCCAAAAAGAATTATCTCTTTTATTTCAATAAAATTAGCCTTAAATTAGAATTCATTTAATTTCTAACCACATTACATGAGTGACTTTCAAATAAAAAAATCGCCAACAGTTTACGATGCCATTGTTGTTGGATCTGGAGCTGGTGGCGGAATGGCAGCTTACGTTTTAGCTAATGCAGGCCAAAAAGTTTTAATGCTAGAAGCTGGTCAATATTTTGACCCAAGAATGGATTCTCATCAGCTTAAATGGCCTTGGGAATCCCCTCGCCGTGGAGCATCTACAACCAGACCTTTCGGAGATTTTGACGCCTCTTATGGTGGCTGGGAATTAGAGGGCGAACCCTATACACAGAAAAATAAGACGGAATTTGAATGGTTTCGGTCGCGTATGTTAGGTGGAAGAACAAATCACTGGGGAAGAATTTCCCTAAGAATGGGTCCACAAGATTTTAAGCCAACTGATGGTTTAACAGATGATTGGCCCATAACCTATGCCGATGTTAAACCTTTTTACGATAAAGTTGACAGGATGATTGGCATTTATGGTACTGCGGAAGGCATCGAAAATGAACCAGACGGAATCTTCATGAAACCACCAAAACCTAGGTTAAATGAATTATTTATAAAAAAAGGTGCTGAAAAAGCAGGCGTTAAAGTTATCACTGGTCGCGGAGCTGTAATGACAGAATCTATTAAAGGTAATAACGATCGTGCACCTTGTTTTTATTGCGGCCAGTGCGGCAGAAGCTGTAAGGTTTATGGAGACTTTTCTGCTTCCTCATGTTTAGTTATTCCAGCGGTAAAAACTGGTAACTTAACAGTTATTACCGATGCTATGGTGCGTGAAGTTATAACAGACAAAGACGGAACAGCAGTTGGTGTTTCTTATGTAAACAGAAAAGATTTACAAGAATATCAGGTTAACGGCAAGTTAGTTATTTTAGGTGCCAGTGCCTGTGAATCGGCACGTATTCTATTAAATTCTAAATCTTCGGCACATCCAGGTGGCCTAGCAAATAGCAGTGGCGTAGTTGGAAAATATTTACACGACTCTACAGGTGCTGGTGTTTCTGGCTTTTTACCGCAGCTAATGGATAGAAAGCGATATAATGAAGATGGCTTAGGAAGTGTTCACATTTATTCACCATGGTGGCTTGATAATAAAAAATTAAATTTCCCAAGAGGTTATCATATCGAATATGGTGGTGGAATGGGTATGCCATCTTATGGCTTTGGAGGCGGTGTTTCGAAGATAAACGGAATGGTGCCCGATAGAAATGGTAAGATGAAAGATGCCGGAGGCTATGGAAAATCGCTAAAAGATGATTATCGTCGTTTCTATGGTACCAATGTGGGTATGGCCGGCCGTGGAACTGCAATTGCGAGAGAAAGTAACTATTGCGAGATAGACCCTAATATGGTTGATAAATATGGCATTCCGGTATTAAGGTTTAATTATACCTGGGCGAAAGAAGAAATTCTACAGGCCAAACACATGCAAGAGACTTTTTTATCAATTATGAAAGAAATGGGTGCTGTTGTAACTTCAGAAATTCATGGAGCGGATACAAATTATGGATTATTAAACCCAGGAAAAATTATTCATGAAGTTGGAACAATTCGCATGGGTGATGATCCAAAAAAATCTGCATTAAATAAATATTGTCAGGCGCACGATTGCAAAAATTTATTTGTGGTTGATGCGGGCCCATTTGTACAACAGGGTGATAAAAATGCAACATGGACAATTTTAGCATTAGCAATGAGAACCGCTGAATATATTTTGGCGCAAAAGAAAAAACAAAATATTTAATATGAATAGAAGAGAATCCTTAAAGGCAATTGGCCTTACAGCGATAAGTACAGCTGTTCTTGTTGAAGCTTGTAAGCAACCTGAAACTAAAACCGAGATAGCTGCAAAGCCAGAAGAGACTGCAAAGGAAGCCGGCCGTGAACAGTGGGAAATAGATCGAGATAAAAAATTAAAATCCGAAACCTTTTTCACGAAGCATGAAATGGCTACAATAACTGTTCTTGCCGATATTATTATTCCAAAAGATGAAGTTTCTGGTAGTGCATCAGATGCTAAAGTTCCAGAATTTATAGAGTTTATTGTTAAAGATATTCCCGAACATAAAGTTCCAATGCGTGGTGGCTTAAAATGGTTAGATATTTATTGTTTTAACAAATTCCAAAAATCCTTTGTTGAAGCTTCTGAAAAAGAACAAATTTCGATTGTTGATGAAATAGCATATCCTAAAAAAGCAAGACCAGAAATGCAACCAGGAGTTACATTTTTTAACAGAATGAGAGATTTAACTGCTTCTGGTTTTTACACTACTCAAATAGGCGTTAACGATATTGGTTATGTTGGAAATTCTCCTAACCAATGGGCTGGTGTGCCAGATGATGTATTGAAGCAATATGGAATGCAGAATGTGAAAATCTAATCAAAATTTTATACAAAAGCGAAGTATCAAATATCGAATACTTCGCTTTTTATTTTCTACTTATTCGATTCTTTCAAGTCGATCTTACGATAAACATTAAATCGTTTAGCAATTCCCTCTCGGCCACCCTTTTCAGCCAAAGGCGTTAAAATCAAATTAAAATCGAAGCTCAGTTCATCGTCCTTATGCATCACTAAGCTCCCAGTAGAAACATCCGTAAGCATAGAACTACCTTTTATATTTATTTTAATGTCCCCCTTATTTTGATTATTCCATCCATTTATAAAATTTATCGCATCCTTTTTATCATTAATACTAAGGTAAAGTCCAGTGCTATCAGTACCAATCCAAACTGCAGGCTTAATATTCTTACCATCTTTCCAACTCCATTTAACCGTATCAGGACGTAAATAATTCTTTTGTCCTAAACCAGCCAAATATTTTGCTTCACCTTTATCAAACGGGATATGAAAATTAATATTAGTAAACTCAACATCATTTAATGCTCGTAAATTTACCTGGTAACTTACAAAGCCATTTGATTGCATTTTGCCCCTAACATCCATTTTTATATTTGGAGAAAAACTGTTAGCCATCCATACTATCGAATCTATAGTCTTTGAAATCAAATCGAATTTATCTACACTCATTTTCTCCTGAAATTTAGCCGAATTAAAGAAATGAAAATGAATTGGCTCATATAACAAACGGGTAGGTTTATCAGTAAAGCTTTCAACATTATCAGAAAAAAAAGATTCAATTTGTTTAGGGAAGCCATCATTATTTATTTCAAATTTTCTTCCATCAATAGAAATCGTATGATCAATAATATTTAAAGATTTAATTGGCTTTTTTTCTCGTGATTTCTGTGCAAAAACGCTTAGACTTATTATGCAAACTAGCGTGGTTGAAATTAGTTTAATCATTTCGATGATGGATAATACAATGGTTAGAATGATGGTTCAATATAAACAAAAGAGTCCTGCTCTTTCGAACAGGACTCTTTTCTTAAGTGAATAAAATTATTATTCTCCTTTTGGTTCTGCAGGTGCAGGAGCTTCTTCAGTAGTAGCTTCTGGTGCAACCTCTTCAGTAGTTTCAGCTTTCGCTTCTTTAGCTTTAGGAGCAGCACTTTTACTTCTACCACGACGAGTTGTTTTCTTCTCTTCTGCAGCTTCTACGTCTTTACCGTAAACTGTATTGTAATCTACCAGTTCAATTAAAGCCATTTCAGCGTTATCACCTAAACGGTTATTTAATTTAATGATACGAGTGTAACCACCTGGACGATTTGCAACTTTCTCAGCAATTTCGCGGAATAGAATAGTTACAACTTCTTTATCTTGTAAGTAAGCAAATACTGTACGACGAGAGTGAGTTGTATCACTTTTAGATTTAGTGATGATTGGCTCAACATACATACGCAAAGCTTTTGCTTTAGCTAAAGTTGTTGTAATTCTTTTGTGCAAAATAAGTGATGAAGCCATATTAGCTAACATCGCCTTTCTGTGGCTTGCGGTTCTACCTAAATGGTTTACTTTTTTACCGTGTCTCATTGTTTTTTAATTAAGTGTATACCGTCTCTTATCGAGGGAATTATACACTATGAAAAATTAATTAATTTCTAAATTTCCATTTAAGGAATTTAGGTGTTATTCTTCGTCTAATTTAAATTTAGACAGGTTCATACCAAATGATAAACCTTTTGATTTTACAAGTTCTTGAATCTCTGTTAAAGATTTTTTACCGAAGTTTCTGAATTTTAACATATCAGCAACATCGTAAGAAACTAAATCAGCTAAAGTACGGATATCAGCAGCTTTTAAGCAGTTTAATGCTCTAACCGATAAGTCCATATCTACTAATTCAGTTTTAAGGATTTTACGCATGTGTAAAATTTCCTCATCAACTTCTTTAGTTTCTTCTTTTGCTTGAGACTCTAATACTAAGTTCTCATCAGAGAATAACATAAAGTGTTGGATAAGAATCTTGGCCGCCTCTTTTAATGCTTCTTCTGGATGAATTGAACCATCAGTAGAAATATCTAATACCAATTTCTCATAATCCGTTTTTTGTTCAACACGGAAGTTTTCAATTGTGTATTTTACGTTTTTCATTGGAGTGTAGATCGAATCAATAGCGATAACACCTACAACAGCATCAGCAACTTTATTTTCTTCAGCAGGTACATAACCACGTCCTTTATTGATGGTTAATTCTACTTCTAAAGTAACAGATTTATCCATATTGCAAATTACATGCTCAGGATTTAAAACTGTAAAGTTGTTAGAGAATTTAGTGATATCACCAGCTTTGAATTGATCTTGACCGTTAACAATGATGAAAACTTTTTCAGCATCACCAGAATCACCTGTTTTCTTAAAACGAACTTGTTTTAAGTTTAAGATGATATCAGTTAAATCTTCTACAACACCTTTCATGGTAGAAAACTCATGCGAAACGCCTGAAAAACGAATAGTAGTAATAGCATAACCTTCTAACGAAGAAAGTAAAATTCTTCTTAAGGCATTACCAATTGTTACACCGAAACCGGGCTCTAAAGGACGAAATTCAAATATGCCATCGAAATCAGTTGATTTCTGCATGATCACTTTGTCTGGTTTCTGAAATGCTAAAATTGCCATTTATATTTTTTTAAATTCGTTATTGAATATATAGTAACATCAAAATAGTTAATTACCCTTTTGAGGTAATTAACTATATCACTTATTACTTTGAGTATAACTCGATGATTAAGTTTTCCTTAATGTTTTCTGGAATCTCGTCGCGTTGAGGGTAAGTTAAGAACTTACCTGTTAACTCACCAGCATTCCACTCTAACCAGGCAAATTTGTTAATTGTTCTGCCTGCAACTGAGTTACTAATTGATTCTAATGATTTAGATTTCTCACGAACCGCAACAACATCACCAGCTTTTAACTGATATGAAGGGATATTTACAACTTCACCATTCACAGTTACGTGTTTATGGCTAACTAACTGGCGTGCACCAGAACGGGTTGTTGCAATACCTAAACGGTAAACTGTATTATCTAAACGTGCCTCCAATAATTGAAGTAAGTTATCACCTGTGATACCTGCACGAGAAGATGCTTTTTTAAACAAGTTACTGAACTGTTTTTCTAATACACCATAAGTATATTTTACTTTTTGTTTCTCCATTAACTGGATAGCATATTCAGATTGTTTTCCTCTTCTTTTTGATGAGCCATGTTGCCCAGGAGGATAATTTTTTCTGTCTAACACCTTATCAGGACCGAAAATTGGTTCTCTGAATTTACGGGCGATTTTTGATTTTGGGCCTGTATATCTTGCCATTTTTTTCTGTTTTAAAGTATCATTCGGCCTGTAACCGAAGATTCTTAGCTTTAAAATTAATTAAACTCTTCTCTTTTTAGGAGGACGACATCCGTTGTGTGGAAGTGGAGTAATATCTTTAATAGACATTACCTCAATACCTGCTACTTGCAAAGTTCTGATTGCTGATTCACGACCTGAACCTGGACCTTTTACAAACACTTCAACTTTACGTAAACCTAAATCAAATGCAACTTTACCGCAATCTGAAGCTGCTTGACCAGCTGCATACGGAGTATTCTTTTTAGAACCTTTAAAGCCCATTTTACCAGCAGAAGACCATGAAATAGTCTGTCCGTTGTTATTTGTTAAGGTAACGATGATGTTGTTGAAAGTAGCATTGATATGAGCCTGACCAACAGACTCAATTACAACGATACGTTTTTTGGTTACTTTTTTACTCTTAGCCATTTTCTTATTTAACGATTTTTGACTTACGATTTTAGATTTGAAGAACTAACAACCGTAATTCGTAAATCTAACATCTCAAATCTACTTTCTATTTAGTAGCTTTTTTCTTGTTAGCAACTGTTTTTCTCTTACCCTTACGAGTACGTGAGTTATTCTTAGTACGCTGACCACGAGAAGGTAAACCTTTTCTGTGACGTAAACCGCGATAACAACCAATATCCATTAAACGTTTGATGTTTAACTGAACCTCTGAGCGTAAAGCACCTTCTACTTTAATCTCATCGTTAATCATTGTACGAATTGCTGATAACTCATCATCAGACCAGTCTTGTACTTTCTTGTTAAGATCGATACCTGCAGTAGTTAAAATACGTTGTGCAGTTGTTTTACCAATACCATAGATATAAGTTAAACCAATCTCTCCTCTTTTGTTTCTTGGTAAATCAATACCTGAAATCCTTGCCATATTTGTTTATGTTTTTTAGTAAGTCTGAACGGCGGGCCACCGTTGTGCAGCACATTACAATATTTTAAATTACCCCTGACGTTGCTTGTATTTTGGATTTTTCTTGTTGATAACGTAAAGTTTACCTTTACGGCGAATAATCTTGCAATCAGCGCTACGTTTTTTAATTGATGATCTAACTTTCATTTTATTTGTATCTATAAGTTATGCGACCTTTTGTTAAATCATAAGGCGACATTTCCAATTTAACTTTATCACCAGGCAGAATCTTGATATAATGCATCCTCATCTTTCCTGAAATGTGCGCAATAATTTCATGCCCGTTTTCGAGTTCTACTCTAAACATCGCATTGGATAATGCTTCTCTTATTACTCCGTCTTGTTCAATTGAGGCTTGTTTAGCCATATTTTGTTGATTGTTACTTAATTAGCTGCTTCTAAACAGGGTTGCAAAATTAAATAAAAAATTTTAATTATTTACTTTTTTTGTTGTAAAACTTCTTCTATTAAAGAAAAGGTTGATAAAACATCTGCCTGACCCTTTTTTATTGCAACTGTATGTTCAAAATGAGCTGAGGGTTTGTTATCCTTACTTGTTACTGTCCATCCATCTTTATGAAATTTAATACCTGCTGCGCCTGCGTTAATCATCGGTTCTATAGCGATTACCATTCCTTCTTCAAGTTTTGGACCACTACCTCGTTTTCCATAATTAGGAACTTCTGGTTTCTCATGAAGTTTTACGCCTACACCATGTCCTACGAGTTCTCTTACTACGCCAAATCCATTAGCCTCTGCATATTGTTGTATGGCAAAACCAATATCACCTATACGCATTCCGACTACTGCTTTCTCTAATCCAAGTTCAAGGCAACGTTTTGTAACTTCAACTAACTTCTGCTTTTCAGCATCCACCTCTCCTATCGAAAAAGTGTATGCTGAATCGCCGAAATAATTATTTTTAATTACACCACAGTCAACCGAGATTAAATCACCTTCTTTAATTACATAATCGCTTGGAAAACCATGAACAACTTGTTCATTAGGCGAAATGCATAAAGAATTAGGGAAACCGTTATAATTTAAGAATGCAGGAATTGCTCCGTTATCATTCATAAACTCGTAAGCCAGTTTATCTAACTGATTTGTTGTTACTCCTGGTCCGATAATTTTAGCTACTTCAGCTAAGGTTTTCGAAACAAGTAAAGAACTCTCTCTTATTAACTCTATCTCTTCAAGAGATTTGTAATAAATTTTAGACATTATTTATAACTACAACGCAGCGTTGCTACTAGCAGCAGGAACACCTGTTCTGCCTGTAACACGTCCCGTTTTCATTAAACCGTCATAATGACGCATTAAAAGATAACTTTCAATTTGTTGCAATGTATCTAAAACAACACCCACCAAAATAAGTAGTGAAGTACCACCAAAGAAGTGAGCAAATTCTTGTTTAATACCAAACTTTACAGCAACAGAAGGTAAAATAGCAATAATCGCTAAAAATACTGCACCTGGAAAAGTGATTTTAGAAATTACATCATCAATAAAAGTTGATGTTGCAAAACCAGGTTTAACCCCTGGAATAAAACCACCATTTTTCTTCATATCATCACTCATTTGAGTTGGATTAACTGTTATAGCTGTATAGAAGAAAGTAAATGCAATAATTAAAAAAGCGAAAGTTAAGCTATATGCTAACGATGTTGTATTGCTAAATTGGATTAACCAAGAACCCTGCAGAGAAGGAACAAATTGAATTAAAGCACCTGGAATAAACATTAATGCTTGCGCAAAAATGATTGGCATTACACCTGCTGCATTAACCTTTAAAGGAATATATTGACGTACACCACCAAATTGACGATTGCCAACTATCTTTTTAGCATATTGTACCGGCACCTTACGAACACCTTGTACAATTAAGATAGTAAACATTACAATCGCAAATAAGGCAACAACCTCTAATACTAAAGCAACCGGACCACCGCCAGTACTTGCCGCTCCTACTTTATCCGAAAACTCCTGGCTAATAGCCTGAGGTAAACGAGCAATGATACCCACCATAATAATTAATGATGTACCATTTCCAATACCTTTATCTGTAATTTTTTCACCTAACCACATTACAAATAATGTACCCGCAGTTAATACAAAGGTAGAAAGAACTAAAAATAATGTGTTTGGTAATAAAATAGCTTCAGCAGGAACCTGTGTTTTAACATAACCAACTGATTGAACAATTGTAATTGCCACCGTTAGGTAGCGGGTAATCTGGTTCATTTTTTTTCTACCACTTTCACCTTCTTTCTGCATTTTTTGGAAAGAAGGAACAGCAATACCTAATAGTTGCACCACAATTGATGCAGAGATATAAGGCATTACCCCTAAAGCTAAAATAGAAACACGAGAGAAAGAACCTCCGGCAAACATATCCAGTAAGCCTAAGATACCTGATTTCTCGTTTTCGCCTAAAACATTAGGATCTACACCTGGTAAAACCACGTGAGACACAAAACGGTATACCAAAAGAATCATGACCGTAAATAATATACGCTCTTTTAATTCTTGAATTTTCCAGATATTACTTAAAGTAGTAAATAGCTTCTTCATTTAATAATTACAATTTTACAATTGAACCACCTGCTGCTTCGATAGCTTTTTGTGCGGTTGCAGAAAACGCATGTGCTGTAATCTCTAATTTTGCTTTTACCTCACCACGACCTAAAATTTTAACTAAGTCATTTTTTGAAGCTAAACCGTGCTCTTGTAAAGAAGCGAAATCGATAGTTGTTAAGCTGAATTTTTCAGCTAACGCCTGTATTACATCCAAGTTTACACCAACATATTCTGTACGGTTAATTGGTTTGAAACCAACCTTAGGCACACGACGTTGTAAAGGCATTTGACCACCTTCGAAACCGATTTTCGTTTTGTGACCAGAACGAGAACCTGCACCTTTGTGACCACGAGTTGAAGTACCACCACGGCCTGAACCTGTACCACGACCAATTCTTTTACTGTTTTTTGTAGAACCTTTTGCAGGTTTTAAAGTATTTAAATTCATTTTTTTGAATTTGTGTTGCCCTTCGCTTTCACTAAACAGGTACAACGATTAAACATATATAAAGCTAGTACAGGTTATACCCATACTAGCTCTAAACTTTATTAAATTGCTTCGATAGCTACTAAGTGATTCACTTTGCGAACCATACCGATAATTTGTGGTGTAGCCTCTACTTCAACACTTTGGTTCATTTTAGATAAACCTAAAGCCTGAACGGTTCTTTTTTGGCGCTCGCTTCTGTCGATAACGCTTTTTACTTGTGTTATTTTGATCTTAGCCATGATATTATCCGTTAAAAACTTTGTTTAAATCGATACCACGAGTTTGAGCTACTGTATAAGCATCACGCATTTTTGTTAACGCATCAACAGTTGCTTTTACCACGTTGTGAGGATTTGATGAACCTTTAGATTTTGCTAATACGTTATGAACGCCAGCACTTTCTAATACAGCACGCATTGCACCACCAGCAATTACACCTGTACCTACTGCAGCTGGTTTGATTAATACAAAACCACCTGAGAATTTACCGATTTGCTCGTGAGGAACAGTACCGTTTAAAATTGGAACTTTAACTAAGTTCTTTTTAGCATCATCCACACCTTTTGCAATTGCTTCAGTTACTTCTTTCGCTTTACCTAAACCGAAACCAACAACACCGTTTTCATCTCCAACAACAACAATTGCTGAGAAGCTGAAAGTACGACCGCCTTTAGTTACTTTGGCAACACGTTGTATACTAACCAAACGATCCTTTAATTCGATATCGGTGGTTTTTACTCTTTTTATATTAATAGTTGACATCTTACTTTTCTTTTCAGATTAAAATACTAGACCAGCTTCGCGGGCACCCTCTGCCAACGATTTAATACGACCGTGGTATAAATAGCCATTTCTATCGAAAACAACTTCTTTAACACCAGCAGCAATTGCTTTTTCTGCTACTAATTTACCTACAGCTACAGATTGGTCGCTTTTGTTTCCTGTTCCAGAAAAATCTTTTGATAAAGATGATGCTGAAGCTATTGTTGTACCTGTGATGTCGTTAATTACCTGAGCATAAATCCCTTTATTGCTTCTAAATACAGATAACCTTGGACGTTCGTCAGAACCAGTAAGTCTCTTTCTGATCCCTTTTTTAATACGATCTCTTCTTGATAATTTTTTACCTGCCATGATTACTATTTTTTAGATGCTGATTTACCTGCTTTTCTTCTTAACACTTCACCTACAAACTTAATACCTTTACCTTTATAAGGCTCTGGAGCACGTAACGAACGAATTTTCGCAGCTACCTGACCGATAAGTTGTTTATCAATACTTTCTAAAATGATTTTAGGAGTTTGACCTTTTTCTGATGTAGTGGTTACTTTAATCTCTTCTGGTAATTGAAATACATAATGGTGAGAATAACCTAAAACTAGATCTAGTGTATTACCTGTGTTTGTAGCACGGTAACCAACACCTACTAATTCTTGAGTTAATTTGTAACCATCTGTAACACCAATAACCATATTGTTAAGCAATGAACGGTATAAACCATGTAGTGCTTTGTGTTTCTTTTGCTCTGAAGGACGATTTACTGATAAAATTCCGTCTTCTTGGCTAACAGTGATATCTGTATCTACTGCTTGTGTTAATTCACCTTTAGGACCTTTTACACTTACTACATTATCTTTCGATACAGTAATTGTAACACCTGCAGGGATTGTAATTGGGGCTTTTCCTATTCTTGACATTGTGCTGTTCTCCTAATAATTAATAAACGTGACACAATACCTCACCACCAATGTTTAATTTGGCTGCTTCTTTATCAGTCATTACACCTTTAGAAGTAGATAAGATTGCGATACCTAAACCGTTTAATACTCTTGGCATATTTTCAACACCAGCATAGTTTCTCAAACCTGGTTTACTAATTCGCATCAAAGTACGAATAGCAGGAACTTTAGTAATTGGATTGTATTTCAAAGCGATTTTGATTGTGCCTTGAACTGTAGTATCTTCAAACTTATAGTTCGCGATGTAACCTTTGTCAAAAAGAACTTTTGTAATTTCTTTTTTAAGGTTTGATGCAGGAATTTCTACAACACGGTGGTTGGCCTTAATGGCATTCCTTACTCTTGTTAAATAATCTGCTATTGGATCTGTATTCATTTGTTATTGTTTTTGATAGTGGTTTCCTTCTGCTACCCAGCTGTGGGACCTGCTATCGGTTAAAATTCTTTTTAAAGCAAAAAAACTAAAGCACAAAGACTAAAGCAACATTACATCGCTTCAGACTTTGAACTTTCAGCTTTAAGCTATATTACCAAGATGCTTTTTTAACACCCGGTATTTTACCGTCTAGTGCCATTTGGCGGAACGTTACCCTTGAAATACCAAAGGTACGCATGTAACCACGTGGACGACCAGTTAATTTACAACGGTTGTGTAAACGTACTGGAGATGAGTTTTTAGGTAATTTATCTAAACCCTCGAAATCTCCCGCAGCTTTTAAAACTGCACGTTTTTCAGCGTATCTAGCTACCAATTTTTGGCGCTTAACTTCGCGTGCTTTTACACCTTCTTTTGCCATTATTCTGCTGTTTTTTGATTTTTAAATGGTAATCCGAATTGCTTCAATAACTCTAAAGCTTCAACGTCAGATTTTGCCGAAGTTACGAAAGTTATATCCATACCTAAAATTTTATTGATTTTATCTATATTAATCTCTGGAAAGATGATTTGCTCAGTTACACCTAAAGTGTAATTTCCTTTACCATCAAAACCTTTATCATTAATACCTTTAAAATCACGAATACGTGGTAAAGCAACAGAAATTAAACGATCTAAGAACTCATACATATTGTTATCACGTAAAGTAACACGTACACCTACCGGCATACCTTTACGTAATTTAAAGTTTGAGATATCTTTCTTAGAGTTAGCCGGAACCGCTTGTTGACCAGTAATAGTAGTCAATTCAACGATTGTGGTATCCATAATCTTTTTATCTGTTACAGAAAAACGACCAACACCCTGATTGATACAGATTTTTTCCAATTTAGGAACCTGCATTACAGTTTTGTACTGAAATTTCTCTTTTAATGCACTTACAACTTCTTCTTTGTATTTGCTTTTTAATCTTGGTGTAGTAGCCATTATTTAATCTCCTCTCCTGATATTTTAGCAACTCTAACCAATTTACCATCTGCGTTAAGTTTACGACCAACGCGGGTAGCTTTACCAGATTTTGGATCAACCAACATCAAGTTAGAAATGTGAAGAGCAGCTTCTTTTTTAATAATACCACCGTTAGGGTTTGCAGCATTTGGTTTAGTATGTTTAGATACTAAGTTAACGCCTTCTACAATGGCTCTGTTTTTATCTATTTGTACTGAAAGTACTTTTCCTTGTTGACCTTTTGAATCGCCAGCAATGATTTTAACTAAATCTCCTGTGCGGATTTTAAGTTTTGATGGTGCTATAATTAATTTCTTTCCCATTTTACAATACCTCCGGTGCTAATGATACAATTTTCATGAATTGTTTTTCACGTAGTTCTCTCGCAACCGGGCCAAAGATACGTGTACCTCTTGGCTCATCCTGTGCGTTCAATAATACAGCAGCATTATCGTCAAAACGAATATAAGAACCATCTTTACGACGGATTTCTTTTTTAGTTCTTACAACAACTGCTTTAGAAACTGTACCTTTTTTAATGTTACCTGACGGTAAAGCGCTTTTTACAGTAACAACCACTTTATCACCAATTGAAGCATAACGTTTGCCGGTTCCACCTAGCACACGAATTACTAATACTTCTTTAGCGCCACTGTTATCAGCAACGTTTAATCTCGATTCCTGTTGTACCATCTTATTTAGCTCTTTCTAAAATTTGTACCAATCTCCAGTTCTTGTTCTTACTCAAAGGACGAGTTTCCATAATTAATACAGTATCACCGATACCACATTCGTTTTTCTCGTCGTGAGCCATAAATTTGGTAGTTTTCTTTACGAACTTACCGTAAATCGGGTGTTTTACTTTACGCTCAACGCTCACTACAACAGATTTATCCATCTTGTTGCTTACCACCAACCCGGTTCTTGTTTTTCTTAATTGTCTTTCCATGTTGACTTTCGAATTAATTAGTTTCAGTAGCTGACTCAGCTGATTTTACTTTCGTCAACTCAGTGTTTAAACGGGCTATGTCTTTCCTTACTTTTGCAATGCGTGAAGGATTTTCGATAGCTGAAATAGTATGAGCGAACTTTAATTTTGATAAGTTCTCTTTTTCTTCCGCAATCTTAGCTACTAATTCTTCTTTTGAAAGCCCTGTGATTTCTGAATTTTTCATTTTTATTTTTCTTTACGGTTGAGTGTAGCGGTTATAATAAACAAGTATTTACAACATTCATCTCAACAACTTTACTATGCTTCTACGTAATCTCTACGTACTACAAATTTTGTTTGGATTGGTAATTTCTGAGCAGCTAAGCGTAACGCTTCTTTAGCAACTTCTAAAGGCACACCTTCAGCTTCGAAAATTACGCGTCCTGGTCTTACTACTGCAACCCAGTATTCAGGAGCACCCTTACCTTTACCCATACGTACTTCAGCAGGTTTTTTAGTTACCGGTTTGTCCGGGAAAATCCTGATCCATACTTGGCCTTCACGTTTCATGAAACGAGTTACGGCAATACGGGCAGCCTCTATCTGGCGACTTGTAATCCAAGTTGCTTCTAAAGACTTGATACCGAAAGAACCGAATGCTAATTCAGCTCCACGTGAAGCTAAACCTTTCATTCTGCCTTTTTGCATCTTCCTGAACTTCGTTCTTTTTGGCTGTAACATTTTATTTTGTTCTAATCGTTAAACGATGTTAATAAATCAATTATTTACGAGGACCTCTGTTAGCGCCTGCGCCACCACCTCTATTTGCTCCGGGACCACCTTGACCTGGGCCACGACCACCACCTTGGTTTCCACCACGTCTGTCGTTACCACCGCCACGGCTATCTCTTCCGCCGCCTCTGTTATCTCTTCCACCAAAAGCTGGTTTATCTGATTGGCCTTTAGGACCGTTGTTTGTTGCACCAATGTTTGGAGACAAATCACGTTTTCCATAAACTTCACCTTTACAGATCCAAACTTTAACACCTATTTTACCATATGTAGTTAAAGCTTCAGCTAAAGCGTAATCAATATCAGCACGGAATGTATGCAAAGGCACTCTTCCTTCTTTGTACTGCTCAGAACGTGCCATTTCAGCACCACCTAAACGACCAGAAGTCATGATTTTAATACCTTCAGCACCCATACGCATTGTTGATGCGATAGAAGATTTCATTGCTCTACGGAATGAGATCCTTGCTTCTAATTGTTTTGCAACACCTTCTGCAACTAATTGTGCATCAAGCTCTGGGCGTTTGATCTCGAAAATGTTAATTTGAATTTCCTTTTTAGTCAATTTCTTTAACTCTTCTTTGATTTTATCAACCTCAGCACCTGCTTTACCGATTACGATACCTGGGCGAGCTGTGTGAATAGTTACAGTGATACGTTTTAACGTACGTTCTATAACTACTTTTGCAACACCACCTTTAGCAATACGAGCAGAAAGGTATTTTCTTATTTTCTCATCTTCAACTAATTTATCGGAGTAGTTGTTGCCACCGAACCAGTTAGAATCCCATCCTTTGATAATTCCTAACCTGGCACCTATTGGATTTGCTTTTTGTCCCATTTCCTAATTAGTTTTGAGTTGTTTCTGTGTTTTTACTATCTACAATCAGCGTTACGTGGTTAGAACGTTTACGAATTCTATATCCACGGCCTTGAGGAGCTGGACGTAAGCGTTTTAACTGACGACCACCATCAACCATAACTGTTTTTACAAAAAGTTGGTTTTCTTCAGGGCGAGCACCTTCATTTTTAGATTCCCAGTTTTTAATTGCAGATAATAATAATTTCTCAACTCTTATTGCTGCTTCTTTATTGGTAAACTTTAAAATGCTTAATGCTTTCTCTACACGTTCACCTCTGATAAGATCTACAACCAAACGCATCTTACGCGGTGAGGTTGGACAATTGTTTAATTTTGCTATTGCTTCCATTGTCTAATTATTTTTTCTTTTCAGCGTGTCCTCTGAATGTTCTGGTTGGAGCAAATTCTCCCAACTTGTGACCAACCATGTTTTCTGTTACGTACACAGGAATAAATTTATTACCGTTGTGTACTGCAAATGTATGATTAACGAAATCTGGTGAAATCATTGATCTACGTGACCAAGTTTTGATTACAGACTTTTTGCCTGAATCATTCATAGAGTTTACTTTTTTCTCTACGTTATGGTCAATATAAGGTCCTTTTTTTATCGAACGAGCCATTATTTCTTCCTTCTCTCTATGATGTAACGATTAGAATATTTTTTAAGTTCTCTGGTTTTGAAGCCTTTAGCTAAAACACCATTTCTTGAACGTGGGTGACCACCTGATGATCTACCTTCACCACCACCCATTGGGTGATCGACAGGGTTCATCGCTACCGGTCTAGTTCTCGGACGACGGCCCAACCAACGTTTACGACCTGCTTTACCTAATACTTCGTTGGCGTGATCTGAGTTAGATACAGCACCGATAGTAGCAAGACAAGTAGTCAAGATTAAACGGGTTTCGCCTGAAGGCATTTTTAAAGTAGCATATTTACCATCGCGGGCAGCTAATTGTGCGTAAGCACCTGCACTACGAGCTAATTGTGCTCCTTTTCCAGGATGGATTTCTACGTTGTGAACGATAGAACCTAATGGAATGTTCGATAATTTTAAAGCATTACCTACTTCTGGAGTAGCAGTATCGCCCGATAATAATACCGAACCAACTTGCAATCCTTCAGGAGCAATAATATAACGCTTCTCGCCATCTGCATAGTTTAATAATGCAATGCGGGCAGTACGGTTTGGATCGTATTCTACAGTAGCTACTGTAGCAGGAATATCAAATTTATCGCGTTTGAAGTCGATTAAACGATATGATTTTTTATGACCACCACCCATGTAGCGCATAGTCATTTTACCTGTGTTGTTACGTCCACCAGACTTTTTTGATGATACAACCAATGATTTTTCGGGCTTGGTTGCTGTAATCTCCGTAAAACTGGCACCTACTCTAAAGCGGGTTCCCGGAGTAACTGGTTTAAATTTTCTTAAGCCCATAGTTATAATTAATAATTAAATTAAAGATTTGCGTAATAATCTATTGTTTCACCGTCTTTTAACGTTACGATAGCTTTTTTGTATTTCGGGCTACGGCCAGAAACAAAACCCGCTTTTGTGTAACGAGATTTAGCTTTACCATCTACAACCATAGTGTTGATTGAAGTGATTGTAACGCCATAAAGCTTTTCAATTGCAGATTTAATCTGTATTTTATTTGCTTTGTGGTTAACACTAAATGTGAAAACGTTTAATTTTTCAGTTAAAGCTGAAGCTTTTTCGGTTAATATTGGTTTTTTTAAAATTTCCATATTATTTGGCAAATGCCTCCTCCAAAGATTTAACAGAATCTGCAGTTAAAACAAGTACTCCAGCGTTTAATACATCATAAGTATTTAAATCTGCTGCTGTAATAACTTTAGTTTTCTCTACGTTTCTGCTTGATAAATAGATATTATTATTTTGTGAAGGTAAAACCAACAAAGTTTTTTGAGTACCTACGTTTAGCGCAGCTAATAAACTTGTATAGTTTTTAGTTTTAATAGTATCGAAGCTAAAATCTTCTAAAACTACCACGTTGTTATCTTTTGCTTTATAAGCTAAAGCAGATTTACGTGCTAATGATTTTAATTTCTTGTTCAATTTAAAACTGTAATCACGTGGTTGAGGACCGAAAACACGACCACCACCGTTAAATAACGGAGATTTAATGCTACCAGCACGGGCACCACCTGTACCTTTTTGTTTGTATAGTTTGCGAGTAGAACCAGCAATCTCATTACGTTGTTTAGATTTGTGAGTACCTTGACGTTGGTTAGCCAAATACTGTTTAACATCTAAATAAATCGCGTGGTCGTTAGGCTCGATACCGAATACCGATTCAGGAAGTTGCACCTTGGCACCTGTTTCTTTACCTGAAATGTTTAATACTTTAACTTCCATCTGATTACTTATCTAAGATTACGTAAGAACCTTTAGCTCCTGGAATGGAACCACTAACTACTAATAAGTTTTGCTCAGCATAAACTTTCAAAACTTGTAAGTTTTGAACTTTCACCCTGTCTCCACCTGTTCTTCCAGCCATGCGCATTCCTTTGAATACACGTGAAGGGAATGATGATGCTCCCAATGAACCTGGGGCACGTAAACGGTTATGCTGACCGTGAGTCTGCATACCAACACCGGCAAATCCGTGGCGTTTTACAACACCTTGAAAACCTTTACCTTTTGAGGTACCTACAACATCAACAAAATCGCCTTCTGCGAAAGAATCAACAGTTACTACATCACCTAAATTAAGTGCAGTTGTAAACGAATCGAATTCTACCAGCTTGCGTTTTGGAGTTGTGTTTGCTTTCGCGAAATGGCCTTTTAACGGTTGAGTTGTGTTTTTCTCTTTTTTCTCATCATATCCTAACTGAATAGATGAATACCCGTCTTTTTCTTCGGTCTTCACTTGTGTAACTACACAAGGCCCAGCCTCAATTACAGTACATGGAATGTTTTTTCCATCTGCATCGAAGATACTGGTCATTCCTACTTTTTTTCCAATAATTCCTGACATTTTATCTTTCTTTTTAACACCCATCGAAGCAGTAGGGCTTCGTTCAAGGTGGTTGTACATCCCCCGAAAGGGAGGGCAAAGATAGGCAAGAATTATTAATTTTCAAATAGTTAGCGAAATATTTTTTCAAATAAATTGCTGATATGATGGGATTTACCTAAAAAGATATGTTAATGTGCTAAACCGCCATTTAAACTAAGGGTTATGATAGACAATATGATTAGTCCAATTAATACATATAGGTAATCTTTTTCGATTAAAAAGCTAAATATAGCGAAAACTATACGTGCTATTGGCGTAAAGATGAGCATTAGTACGCCAAATTGTACAATTGCATCGCCATGAAAAGTTAAAACACCTTTAAATATAGAAGCTATGGAAGAGAATTTTGATAGTTCTGGCTTGAAAACTCTATAATCGGTTATTACGCCTTTATTGTGAATTAGAAATATTACGCCTCCAACTAGCACAATGCTCATTGATATAATTACACCGGCACGTAAGAGTGTACCCAGAATTAGCTGGATATCTTTATCATTTAAATTTTCCTTTCTTGCTGTGCTCATTACAATCCGCTTATTCCTTTGTAAATCATCTGCAATGCCAAAAAGGTAACAACCACTGCAAATACAATTTTTAGCTTATCAGTATTCGTTTTTAACAATACTTTAGAACCAATACTTGCACCAGTTAAAACGCCAATACACACAGGCATGGCAATTCCTGGGTCAATTTGGCCACGATGCAGATAAACTACTGCACTTGCAGCTGCAGTAACGCCCATCATAAAATTGCTGGTTGTTGTAGAAACTTTAAAAGGTAAACGCATGATGTTATCCATGGCAATTACTTTTAATGCGCCACTGCCAATGCCCAATAATCCTGAAAGAGTGCCGGCAAAAAGCATCATTAAGAAACCACCAGGAACATGTTTTACTGCATATTTATGCTCTACCCCCTTATCAGGGTAAGAACCATTTAGTTTGAAAAACTTTGCCCACTTATCAGAATCATCCAAAGTAGAATGGTCCACTTTTTTCTTTAAAGTCATTATGGCTGAGAAAATAAGTATGCAACCGAAAATAATGGCAATATAATTTGCATTAAGATAAACGGCTACAATTGCTCCACAAACGGCACCAACAGTGGTTGCAATTTCAAGAAACATTCCAATTCGAATATTGGTAATGCCCTCTTTTACATAAGCCGCTGCCGAACCTGATGAGGTAGCGATTACGGATACAATTGATGCTCCAATTGCATAATGAATATCGACACCTAAAGCCAGCGTTAATAATGGAATAATAATTACACCACCACCTAAGCCTGTTAACGAGCCTAATAAGCCAGCCAAAAAAGCACCTAATAAAACGATTATGGTAAATAACAATACCGACATGCAGGCAAATATAAAGGACTTGCTTTGCCTAAACGAAAGATTTATGAATAAAATAAAGTCTATATGTTATATGGATGATGTAAGATGTGCGATGGAGAATGGAAGTTTTGAGTATTAGGCTGTGAATGATTAGATGAATAATATAACAAGTCTGCATCAACTCCTTCTCTCATTCAAAATTCAGTCATTCTACATTTTATAGTAAAGCTTGCTTTCCTTATTTAAATCGATATTTCGGAAGCTTTCAATCAGTTCAAAAGCGATTTGCCTAACAGTATTTGTAATTGGGTTTATTTTAATTTGTGGCTTTCCATTAATTTTCCAGCCAGATGTATCCATCTTGTCTAATTCTCTATCATCATTAGCGACTGATTTTATTATTTTAGCTCTTGTATAAGAATTCTCAAGAGAATCGACAATCACCTTTTTGTTTTGCCACCAGTTTTCCTGAGAAACAGACTTTAACTCTTCTCGATTTAACTTTGGGTAATAATTCCACCCAAGGGATGCGTTACGCTCTAATTTTAACAAACCTAAATAATTGACTAAGCTTTTTGGGTTATAAAATTCAGCACTACAATAGACTGGCAAATGAGTTAACTTAAGCTGACTTACTAAGGATTTAGAAGTTTCTGTATTTTGAAATATATGATTAATGGTTTTAGCGATATCAATTACTACATCCTCATTGCCAGAATCGAACAAAGTACAAAGATTATCCAATTTTAATAATTCATTTTTTAGCGAAATGATTAACTCTGGTTTCTGCAGCTTCACCTTCATCCTACTTACCTAACCTTCTAATCATCTCCGCACTCAAATCTCTGCCATCATTTAATCGGTTAGCGAAAAACGATTTGGCAGCTTCGAAATGTTCTTTATAACCATTTAAATCGCCATAGCCGATAATCGACGCCCACTCATGCACCGCTGTATGAAATTCCAAATCGTCTCCTCGTATGGATTTATCGTACAAAGCTGTATGAATAGATTCTTCGAGCATTTCTTCGTTTTTAAAAAGATATTCTGCAATGCCTAAACGTAATTTGAATGGTGGCGTTTGGCAAATTAAATTATCGTAAGGATTTACACCCATTTTGTACCAGGCATAAACCATGCTCAATAAACTTAGGTGCGAATTTGGTTTCTGTTTGTGTTCTGAATCAGAAAGACTAAATTCTTTCATAATGTTATCATCTAACAACAAAAGTTTGCGACTCTCGTGAAAAACAAAATCTCTTGCTGCATAAATTTTTGCTCTGAATTCTGCTTCATTCTCACATATCATCAACTTAAAAAGTTCTGATTCTGCTTGTGCGTAATATTTAACCTGCTTTTGAGCATAAGGATTTAATATCGCCAAACCTGCGTATATATGTGATTTATAACTAAAAATACGCAATGTGGTTAAAATTTTAACATTATCAATTCCACCTGCATAAGCCGGATTATCCCATGGAAAAAAACCTGCATTTTTCCATGCCGAGCCCATACTTTCGAAACCCATATGGGTAACCGCTTGTGTATCGGCTACAATTCTATCGTGTTCCTTATAATCATCTAACTCGATAATATTTGATTTAAGCGATTTATATATTTCTAAAGCTTGCTTATAAACTTCATCGCTTGCACGGTGTCTAACCACAACCAAAGTTTGCCCCTCTGGACTAAAAGCCGGTCCGTGTAAAGAGTGACAGGTAACAATTTGGGTTTCTTTTGGTAGATATTTTTCAAAAGCTGCAATTTCGGGATGCTTTACAGAGGTTTGTCCGGCAACAATGGCGCCATACTTGGTAGATACTGCAAAAGTAGAAACCACTTCATCAATCTTTTCTGCCTCAACACAATAGATAATAAAATCAGACTTTCTCGATACCTCATGTCCATCATTAAGTACTTCTATTCCTTTTGATTCAAGTTCTTTTTTTAAATCATCAAAACGCAAAGGCATATCTGCCCCACAAACCTTATAACCTGCCTTTACAAACGACAGGGCATACAATTTACCCATATCGCCCAAACCAATAATTCCTATTTGCATGAAACAAATGTAATCTATCCGAAATTAATTTATAATAAATTGTATAAAAATGTAGTTTTACATTTTAACATTTACATTTAAACTATGCAGAAATTTAAACACATTATCTATTGTTTAGGGGCGTTACTATTTTTAAACGTCGCATTTGCTCATGCACAGCAAGACACTTCAAAAAACACCGACCCTTCGTTAAATGGTCAGTATCAGTTCATGTTAAAGAAATCTAAAAGCTTGTATGGCGCACGATTAATTAATCCGGCAAGATTATCGGGCGTATGGAAAAGTGTTAATGATACTTTGAGAAAAGAGCGCAAACAACTAGCTGATGCCAGACAACAAATTAAAACACAAGCAGATAACATTGCCAGTTTAAAGGGCGAGGTAACAGGTAAAGAAACTTCATTAGCAAGCGCAACAGCTTCGGTTAACGAAATAAGTTTCCTTGGAATACCTTTTAATAAAGGGACCTATAACACCATAGTTTGGGCCATTATTATTATTCTGGCAGCAGCCTTAGCTATTGTGATTTTACAAACAGGTAAATTTAGAAAAGAAGCTACCTATCGTACACAACTCTATCAGGAAGTGGCTGATGAGTTTCAGGCGCACAAAGTAAAAGCAAAAGATAAAGAAATGCGACTTGCAAGAGAATTGCAGGATGAGAGAAACAAATGGGATGACGCTGGTAGACGGTAGTAATTAGACTGAGGTTGAGGTTAAAACTAAGGTTAGAAAGCCCTGTTTTAGTCTCAACCTCAAATTCTCAACCTAAGTTTCAGAAGGAAAAGAAATCCCTTTGATATTTCTATACAAATCTACTGCGTATAAATCAGTCATACCAGAAACAAAATCTAAAACGCTCTGCGTTCTTGAATATATGTCTGTTTTATCGGTATGATATTGTTTTGGAATTAATTTAACAAGCTTTTGGTAGTAGTGGGTATTATTGTGAATTAATGCAGGTACAAATTCTTCAAGTAAACCGGCCATGATTTTATAACCGGCAACCTCTTTTTGAATTACAGATGAAAAATTATATATTCTTTCTACAGAAATTTTTTCGACTGCTTTCCATGCCGTGATGTAAGGTTCGGGAATTAAATCTGTTAAACTTTTATTTAGTTTTCCTTTTAATAAAGCATCTTGCTCTCTATAAAAAATTTCGGCACAAGTTTGTGTTAAGGTATTTATTGCCTTTGCCCTCAACAATCCTATCTTAGCATCGTCATCTTCGTAATCGTTTAGCAACCTATCTTCAATTGTTTTCGAATTAGCAAAAGGCAATAAATATCCTTTTACTTCCTCATAAGAAAGAATTTTTAAACGATGTGCATCTTCTAAATCAATAATACTATAACAAATATCATCAGCAGCCTCAACCAAATAAACTAACGGATGACGTTTGTAAACTAAGTATTCGTTACTTTCTTGTTCCAGACCTAACTCAATAGCTATCCTTTTAAAACTATCTTCTTCTGATTGAAAGAAACCATATTTTTTTCGGTGCAATAACCCTTTTTGTTTTCCTGCAATTGAAGCACATGGATATTTTGCAATGGAGGCTAGTGTTGAATAAGTTAAAGCATATGCGTCATTTCCTTTTCCTTTTAAAGGATGTGTTAAAATTCTAATCGCGTTTGCGTTTCCTTCAAAATTTATCAAATCATGCCATTGGGCATCATTCATTTGTTGTTGATAAACCTTGCCATCACCATCAGTAAAATAGCGAGAAATTGCTGCCTCGCCAGAATGGCCGAATGCAGGGTTACCTAAATCGTGAGCTAATGCTGCAGCAGCAACAATGTTTCCAACCTCATTAATTAAAGGAACATCCTTTATCAACTGAGGGTTTTTATCTTCTAACTTATTTAAGAAAATGTTAGCCATAGAACGGGCAACGCTGGCAACTTCTAAGCTATGCGTTAATCTATTATGAACAAAAACACTTCCTGGCAAAGGGAAAACCTGCGTTTTGTTTTGTAACCTTCTAAAGGGTGATGAAAAAATTAATCTGTCGTAATCTCGTTGAAAATCGGAACGGGCCCTATCTGAACTTGCACCATACTGTTCCTGACCAAAACGTTTATTCGAAAGTAATTTTTTCCACTCCATTAAATAGCCTTTAAATTGACCGCCAAGTTAAGCAAAAGCCAAAAAATGCTGGCTAAATTTTTCACAAAAAGCATTCGGTATAATTTTTAGAATTCGCATTTATTCAAACCATCTGTGTGTTAATGTGTTTTGTTATAAATCGACGTTATGAAAACGAGTATCTATAATAAAAAAGAACATATAGAAGGTTATGTAGGTTCTGGTGAAAAACCGCACACAAAATCTGATGTACAAAAACAGTACGAAAAGGGAAACGAGGGAAATGAAGTAACCAGTTTTGGCAAACAGCCCATCGCCGAATTAAATAAAGAAAAGCAGTCTATTGGTGATAAGATTATTATTAGAGATGGTTTCGATAATACGGGAACACAAGGTAAGGACTCTTTAAGCGATGACAGCTACAATAGCAAAGATAAAAATCCAACCCTTGCAAGTTCGAAAAGTGGCACAGGAAGTTCCTCTGAAGATTTTAAAACAAACAAAATAGCTCAGCGCACTGAAGACGATGCGTTAAATACTGGAATTTAAACAAAAAAGATGAGTTTACTAAAATATGTTATACTTGGAGCAGCCGCAGTATACGGCTACAAGTACGCTACTAAAAAAAGAAATACAGATGGAAAATCATTGATTGATGATTTAAAAGAACAAACACCTGAATATATAAATAAAGCTAAAAAATTTGGAGAGCAGATTAAGCAAGATATCAGCCAAACCAGTAATTTATATTAAGCCTGTTAGGAAAATTAAATTTTGATAATTGTCAAGCTAAACTTGAAGCATTATAACAGAACTCTCTAATTGTTTGTTCAACTTTGCAGCAATTAGAATTCGCAGCAATGGATACAATTCCTCAACTAAACATTAAAGAGCCATTAAAAATGGTTTTTTAAATAAATCAAGGTTGTTGAATTCTAAACTAACACTCACTTACCATGAAAAATATTTTTTATACACAGGGATTATTCACCATAATCTCTGTGTATTAAAGAGCTTTGCCTTTTAAACCCTTCTCCTCTTTGGAATTTCTTTGTGAAACATCATCACCCTTTGTTAAGTTGATATTTTTTAATTTAGTAGATGCATTTGAATTTTCTTGATGCTCATCTGCAGGCTCATCTTTTCGTCTAAAACCTGTATAAGAACTAATGTGTCCATAAGTATCATTATCCCATTCAGAGATGTTTTCTATATGTTTTTTTCCTTTACTCTCCAGATTCTCTTGTTCTGATGGTTTCTCTATCGCCATGATAAATAGGTTTTTAATATTATATATGGTATAACATTAAATTATTTAAAAAAGTTTATATCATTTCATTAAAATAGAACCTGCATATATTTAATTAAAACACTATTGCTATAATTTTGTTAGAGATTAACTTGTTGGAAAGCTTAATTAACACTAATTATAGCGGTTAATTTCATTTTTTTAAGATAATATAAGCGGCTATTAAAGTATAAAGAATGCGTATTTATACCACTATTTGAGGTATAAACACTCATGTTTACACATTAAAATATTTCGATATTTGGAATTTAACCAAAAAGGTTTTATTAAAATATACATTGAAAAACACAATTAAAGTATTACTAGCTGAAGATCACACTATTGTGAGAAATGGAATCATTTCATTACTGAATGATGAGACAGACATTGAAATTGTAGCTGATGCAAAAAATGGACAAGAGGTTATAGCGTATCTAAAATCAGGATTAGAGCCAGATGTTATTCTTACCGATATCAATATGCCAGATATGAATGGTATAGAGCTTATCAATGAATTGCGGGCGGATTATCCACAAATTAAAATTTTAATCTTAACGATGATGGAGCATGAAAAATATGTTACCCTATGTTTAGATGCAGGAGCTCATGGTTATTTATTAAAGAATGTTAATATAGCAGAAATTGTTTTTGCTATTAAACAAATTACATCAGGTTATAAATACATCTGTACAGGTATTTCTCTAAATCTATTAGCTCAAACAAATTTAAGAGATATTAACAATGGCTCTAATAATTCCAAATCTGATGTTGAAATTTCGAAGAGAGAGATAGAAATACTTAGCTTAATTGCTCAAGGTTATACAAACAGTGAAATTGCTGATAAGCTTTTTACTAGTAAACGTACTATAGAAGGAAACAGACAAAATTTATTAGAAAAAACAGGAACAAAGAATACGGCTGCCTTAGTAAGTTTTGTTGTTCGTAATAGAATTATCGATTAAAGTTATTTTTTTGAAGAACTTTTTTCTGAACCGTTAACATCTCTGTGTTTTGGTGGATTTTCCATTCTACTTTCTTCTAACTCGGTAAAATCGCCATCTTTTTGATTGGCTACTTCGCCGTGCGAGGATGGTTTTTGATTTTCATCATCGGGTTTAGCAAAGTCTTGTCCCTCTATTATTTTGTCTGATTCTTTTTTAGGATTTTCCATAGTGTTTTCTATTTAAACCTAAAAAGCTAAGCTTTTGTTTTTATCTAAATGTATTTTTCAAATCAGCTAATGGCTTTCGGTAGCTTTCTCCTATCGGAATTCTATTGTCCAGAATTAATATGTAATCTTTAGATATGGAACTGATGTGCGAGTTATTAATCAAATACGAGCGGTGAACTCTATTAAAAACCAAAAAAGGAAGTAATTCGGAAATGTATTTCATAGTCATGTGAACAATAAAATTTTCGGTTAGCGTATGTATCAATAAATAATCCTTTATCGATTGAACAAACAATATATCAGCATGAAAAACTTTAATTAACACACCAGAAACTTTAAAATATGTATAATGCTTTTCTTCTGCGTCTGTAGGAGTTTTAAGCTTTAAGCATTTATCAATGGCTTTTCTAAATCGTTCGTAAGTAATTGGCTTTAGTAAATAATCTACTGCCTCCAACTCATAACTATCAGCAGCGTATTCAGAATATGCTGTTGTAAATATAACTGCCGGAGGATTTTTAAGTGATTTAATAAAATCCAGTCCAGATATTTCGGGCATTTTAATATCCAGCAATATTAAATCTATTGTATTTATATGCAATGCCTCGAAAGCCATTTGAGCATTACTGCATTTACCGCTGAGCTGCAAACCATCAGTCAGATTTATATAGCCCTCTATAATTTCAATGGCTAAAGGCTCATCATCAACAATTAAACAGTTTATCATCCCAATAATAAAGTTAAACGCATTTGATAAACCTTTCCATTATTAATTTGCTCCAAATTATATCGATTAGGATATTGAATATCTAACCTCTTACGCACATTAATTAATCCGATGCCTACAAAGTCGTTAGCTTTCTTCGAAGAAATGCTATTAGATAACTCCATAATTAACTCACTCTCCATTTTACAAATTAGTAGATGAACAAAGCCCTCTTTCGTTTCTTCTTGAACACCATGTTTAAATGCATTTTCTATAAAAGGCAATAAAAGCAAAGGACCAATTTGGCTATAACTATCTATACCTTGAAATTCGAAATCTATTTTTATTAAACATGGATACCTAACTCGCTCTACTTCAATATAATTCTCAATAAAATTAATTTCACTTTCCAATAAAACTAATTTACTTTCTGATTTATACAAAATGTAACGCATCATTTCAGAAAGTTTTGCAACCAATGGTGCTGTATTATCCGATTTTTTTAATGCCAATGCATAAATATTGTTTAATGTATTAAAAAAGAAATGAGGCTGTAATTGAGCTTTCAAATAAGCAAGTTCGGAGATAAGCTTTTGCTCATTTAACACACTCATTTGCTCATCTTGTTGCAGAGAACGAATTAAAAAGGCGAAACCCACAATGGTGAATAGAATACGGTTTAATATATAACTTATTATGAAATACAACTTAGTTTTATTAAAATCCTTTAACGCTCTGGCCTGCATTTCATCAGATAAAAAGCTGAACTTACTAATTGTATAATTCATAATATACTTATCGTATAAATGAGACAGGATAATGAAGAAACAAATGCTGATGATTATTGGAAATATACGCTTTTTAAAAACATATCCTTTTAGAAAAACCCAATAATAAATTGTATAAAATGCGAATGAATAAGTTCCCCAAACTAATCTTGCCTCAACAGATTCTGCAAATCTTAATACATTGTTTTGTTCGTAATAGCTAAACTCTAAATCGCTAATAATCGGGCTTATGAAACAAATAAAAACAAAGAAAATTAACTCGATAACAAAGTATTTTCTGTCAATTTTATTTTTAAAATTAAACATATAAGCAAGTTAAAAATTATTTACCAATGCGAAATTTTGTTTAATCTCATTTCGACTAAAGGCTCTATTTTTTCGACAAAGTTTAAGATTTGATAGCTTGTCGAAATTACAGCCTACTTTATCTAAAATTGAAAAAAGGACAATTTAAAGCACTTAACTTCCATAAAAACTTAACAGATGAAAAAATATTTAATACTAATTTTAATCAAAAGTATTTGCCTAACAGTTGCTTTCGCAAATAACGAAATTAATGATGCTTCAAATTTATTAAAGCTTAGTGCGAGTCGCCTGAACGAGATAAAAACTGTGAGTTACATTTACAAACGAGAAATAAACAACTATAAAAACAATTATTTCGATAAAACTTCAGCTAACTGCTTTATAAATTTTGAAAAAAGTAATGAGGCAAACGCATTTAACTTTCAATTTTCAAATGCCGATGGCTTAACCCAAATATACAATGGCACCGAATATTTTACTTTAGATAAAAAGGATAAAACAATGGAAGTTATTACCAATCCAAGCGCAAAAACTTTCAATAGCCTTTCTAACTGTTATAATTCGATACCTGTTTTAAGAAATATGCTTGGCACATTAGCGATTGACGACTCCGTGAACAAAAGTAAAAAAGACACCGTAATTGAGGGAAAACAATACGATGTTATAAATTTAACACTGCAAAACAAGGCATTAGATTACGTAAAAGGTTACAGAACTTATAGTGTCAATTTTAACACTCTTTATAAACTCATTCTCGATTCGAAAACACATTTACCATATCAAATTATAGAAACAAACAGTTTAGATAAAGATAAATATAGCACGGTAACCACATTCGTAAATCTACAAGTTAATCCATCAGAGCCAGCAGATCTATCATGGTTTTATTCGACCTATTTAAATGTGTATCACCAAAAGAAAAAAGAAAAAAGCTTACCACAAATTATCACCAAACAAACCTTACCCAACTGGAATTTACCAGTTTTAAATTCTGATAAAGATACTACTTTAAGTAAATTCGACTTTAATGAGAAAATAGTTGTGATGGATTTCTGGATAAAAAATTGTGGCCCTTGCATGGAATCATTTCCAAAACTTAAAGCTTTACAAAACAAATATGGGAAAGAAAAATTTCAGCTTCTTACATTAAACAGTTATGATGATAAAAAAGATGTAGAATTCTTTTTTAAACGCGAAAAACCAGCTTATTTAATGCTATATAAAGGACAAGAACTTGCCAAAAAACTAGGTATTAACAGTTATCCAACGGTAGTAATTATTGATAAAGATGGGCAAGTTCTTCAACTTTTTAACGGATTCGATTTTGATGCCATTGATAAAGTTATTGCAACGAATCTTTATAGAAAGAAGTAGACAAAAAAAGGTCTTGATTTACATCAAGACCTTTTCAATTCGATTTAAAATCAATTAAACTTTGATTTCAACTTCAACACCGCTAGGTAATTCAAGTTTCATTAAAGCATCAACTGTTTTAGAGTTAGAGCTATAAATATCTAATAAACGTTTGTAAGCGCATAATTGAAATTGCTCTCTAGCTTTTTTGTTTACGTGTGGAGAACGTAAAACAGTAAAGATTTTTTTCTCTGTAGGAAGTGGAATTGGCCCACTTACAACTGCACCCGTAGGTTTAACAGTTTTTACGATTTTCTCAGCAGATTTATCTACCAAGTTGTAATCGTAAGATTTTAATTTAATTCTGATTCTTTGGCTCATCTTATTTTAATTATGATTCCCTGTTAGAGCTATTAACAACAGGAATCGGATTTATCTTTGTGATTAAGGATGAAGGAACAAGGATTAAAGACTTTGGTGTAAAAACGCTTTATCTTCTATCCTTGCTCTTTGTTCCTTTATCTTAATTAGTCTTCAGATTTTACTCTACCTTTTGATTTAGCAATTACTTCATCCTGTACGTTCTTAGGCGCAGCTTCATAGTGGTCAAATTCCATTGTAGAAGTTGCACGTCCTGAAGTTATAGTACGTAACTGAGTTACATAACCAAACATTTCAGAAAGAGGCACAGTTGCTTTAATTACCTGAGATCCGTTACGTGTATCCATACCTAATAATTGACCACGACGACGGTTCATATCACCGATAACATCACCCATGTTTTCTTCAGGGGTTAAGATTTCGATTTTCATGATTGGCTCCATCAAAGTTGGCTTACATTTAGGTAAAGCTTCGCGATATGCCATACGAGCAGCAAGCTCGAATGATAAAGCATCTGAATCGACTGCGTGGAATGAACCATCAATCAAACGTACTTTCATATCTGGAAGTGGGTAACCTGCTAACACACCATTCGCCATTGCCGCAGCAAATCCTTTTTCTACAGAAGGGATAAATTCACGTGGGATTGAACCACCTGTAATTTCGTTTACGAATTGTAAACCGCCTTTTTCGAAATCAGCATCGATTGGAGAAATAACAACCTGGATATCCGCGAATTTACCACGACCACCTGATTGTTTTTTGTATGTTTCACGGTGTTGAGTTGTACCAAAAATAGCTTCTTTGTAAGCTACTTGTGGTGCACCTTGGTTAACTTCAACTTTAAACTCACGCTTTAAACGGTCAATCAAGATATCTAAGTGAAGCTCACCCATACCAGAGATTACAGTTTGACCAGTTTCTTGATCCGTTTGCACTCTGAATGTTGGATCCTCCTCAGCTAATTTAGCTAAGCCCATACCTAATTTATCAACGTCAGCTTGAGTTTTAGGCTCAATCGCTAAACCGATAACTGGCTCAGGGAAATCCATAGATTCTAAAACGATTGGGTGTTTCTCATCACATAGTGTATCACCAGTTTTGATATCTTTAAATCCAACTACAGCAGCAATATCACCAGCAGCCACGTTTGGAACTGGGTTTTGCTTGTTAGCATGCATTTGGAAGATACGAGAAATACGCTCTTTGTTTTCAGAACGGGCATTATAAATGTAAGAACCCGCTTCTAAGTTACCCGAGTAAACACGGATAAAGCATAAACGGCCTACGAATGGGTCAGTTGCAATTTTAAACGCTAAAGCTGCAAATGGCTCGTTAATGCTTGGTTTTAATAAAACTTCAGCACCAGTATCTGGGTTAGTACCAATTACACCTTCACTATCCATAGGCGACGGCAATAATTCCATCACATAATCAAGCATAGTTTGTACACCTTTGTTTTTGAAAGATGAACCACAAACCATAGGAACGATTTTAGCATCTAAAACAGCTGCACGTAAAGCATCTAAAATTTCACGCTCCGTAATTGAATTTGGGTCTTCGAAGAATTTCTCCATCAAAGTTTCATCATAATCAGCTACTGATTCTAGTAATTTCTCTCTCCACTCAGCAACCTCATCTAACATATCTTCCGGGATAGGCACTTCTGTAAAGGTCATACCTTTATCATGCTCATTCCAAACGATACCACGGTTGTTAATTAAATCAACTACACCTTTAAATCCGTCTTCAGCACCGATAGGTAATTGCAATGGAACTGCATTACTACCTAACATATCTTTAACCTGTTTAACAACTTTTAAGAAGTCAGCTCCAGAACGGTCCATTTTGTTAACGAAACCAATACGAGGAACTGAGTAGTTGTTTGCTAAACGCCAGTTAGTTTCTGATTGAGGCTCAACACCATCAACTGCAGAAAACAAGAACACCAACCCATCTAATACACGTAACGAACGGTTTACCTCTACGGTAAAATCCACGTGTCCTGGTGTATCGATAACGTTTACATGATATTTCTGACCTCTGTAATTCCAGTCAACTGTAGTTGCTGCAGAAGTAATTGTGATACCACGCTCTTGCTCTTGTGCCATCCAGTCCATTGTTGCAGCACCTTCGTGCACTTCACCAATTTTATGACTTACACCAGCATAATAAAGAATACGCTCTGTTGTTGTAGTTTTACCTGCATCAATGTGAGCCGCGATTCCAATATTTCTTGTAAATTTTAAATCTCTTGCCATTATATTTTTTTGTTGATTTATCTGATTTTAAATAATTACACCGATTATGTTAAATAACAAATCGGTGTAATTTATCTAATCAGTATAATCTTCTAATTAAATCTGTGTAATCTTACTAATTTGTAAATAAACTACTAGAAACGGAAGTGAGAGAACGCTTTGTTAGCCTCAGCCATTTTATGCGTATCTTCTTTCTTCTTAACAGCAGCACCTTCACCTTTAGCAGCAGCAACGATTTCGCCAGCTAATTTCTCTTTCATCGTTTTTTCTCCACGACGACGAGCGTATAAAATTAACCATTTCATACCTAGAGCTGTTTTACGTTCTGGTCTAACCTCAGTTGGAACCTGAAAGTTAGCACCACCAACGCGGCGAGATTTAACCTCTACAGCTGGCATAATGTTAGTTAAAGCGCGTTTAAATATCTCTAAACCGTTTTCACCTGCTTTTTTCTCAGCAATTTCAACAGCATCGTAAAAAATAGAATAAGCGATAGATTTTTTTCCATCGTACATCATATTGTTTACAAAACGAGTTACCTGAACATCATTAAATTTTGGATCAGGAAGAATAATTCTCTTTTTTGGTTTTGACTTTCTCATTTCTTATTTCCTCCCGATTATTTTTTCTTTCCTTTTGCAGGCGCCGCAGCTACTTGACCTGGTTTAGGACGTTTTGTACCATATTTAGAACGACGTTGGTTACGACCAGCAACACCTGATGTATCTAATGCACCACGGATGATGTGATAACGTACACCTGGTAAATCTTTAACACGACCACCACGAATCAAAACGATTGAGTGTTCTTGTAAGTTGTGACCTTCTCCAGGAATGTATGCATTAACCTCTTTACCGTTCGTTAAACGAACACGGGCTACTTTACGCATTGCTGAGTTTGGTTTTTTAGGGGTAGTGGTGTACACACGTGTACATACACCTCTTCGCTGTGGACAGCTGTCCAACGCTGGAGACTTACTCTTGAACTCCAGTGCTACTCTACCTTTTCTAACTAATTGTTGAATGGTTGGCATTGTGCTTTTTTAATTTTTTATTTAATTATTTTACCGCTCCCCCGACTTCCTTGCAGATAGCCCATAAAACGGACTGCAAAAGTAGAACAATTATTTCTTAAAATCAAGGGGTTAAGGTAAAAAGTTTTATGTTTTAAGTTATAGGTTTTAAGTTGAGCATTAAGGCGTTGTGAATTTTCTACCATACACATTATGCATTCTTCATGCTGAACTCGTTTCAACATCATAATAAAACCTGCAGATATTTTTTTGAAAAGCAATTTCAGTAGTTCTTTTATTAGGTTCGTCCCCGCTAATGCTTCAAGCGCCGAAGAAAAATCGGCGGCTTTACGCATATATCGGGTTTAGATGGCATAATGCTGCATTAACCACCATCTGCATAGTCCATAATTTTGCAAATAACAAAGAGGCTGCACCTGATGTATGATGCAGCCTCTTCAAGATATTATTATTAGTTATAATTTATTAATGATATAAATTACTGAGTTGGGTTTTGAGTTAATTTTCCAGGATATGAATTAATAGCACTTTGAGGAATATAATATATTACTCTAAAATCAGTAGCTGCAATACTCAAATTTTGATTTTGAGGTCCTGGGTACTGACGACTAAGTGCCTTTCCATTTCGAAATACATCAAAACTACGTTCAGCCTGATAGGCCAATTCCAATTGTCTTTCTTTATCAATTAAGTCTCCAGCATTTGAAGCATTTAAAGATGCGTAACCACCGTTAATAATAGAACGGGTTCTGATGGTATTCAAATCGCTAAGCGCTTCAGTAAATTTCTGTAATTTGGCGTATGCTTCCGCTCTATTTAAATACACCTCACCCAACCTGCTAATCACCGGAGAATGTAAATGCGAATCTTCTCCTTCTCGTGAATCCTTAACAATGTAAAATTGTGGATAAACACGATTTAAGGTTATAAAATAATCAATAAAACCAGTGTACGTTTTTCCGTTTTTATAATTTATGGTATAACTTTCTTGTGCTGCATTTAATGGTGTTAACGTGTATACATCTGTACCTTCAGTGCAAGTAATTGTACCTCCGTTTCTGGTTACAGTTGCCTGTACATAGTTTACCACATTTCCTGCGTCATCCTTAATAAATCTAAACACCTCGGTATAAGCTCCAGCTGCATTTTTCGAATATGTTGGTTCTATAAAGGCAGCTCTGGCATCTACAATTTTATACTTATCTGGTCGCCAATCATTTCTACCTGTTTCATTTAATAAGCCAATGTATTTAGCACTTGCATACATTTCCCCCCAACCCTGTCCTCCAATATTAGCATACATACCTCCAATACCATAATAATGATCAGAACCAGAAAACTCTGATGCTACACGCTTAATTGCAAAAATAGTTTCTCTGTTATTTTCGGGTATTAAAGTGTTGTATTTCATAAACTGATCCCTTGGCAATAAGCTATAAGTAGATGAACTAGCTATTACTTTATTTGCATAATCTATTGATAATTGAGCATTAGCCTGATTAGGATTTTCATACGTACCACTCATATAAAGATAAATTCTTGAGAGCATAGCCTGGGCAGCACCTTTAGAAGCAAATACTGGCCCTTTATTTACAGTAATTAATTCTTCTGCTTTTTTCAAATCAGAAATTGCTTGTTCATAAGTTGCTTTAACCGTAGCTCTATCGGGTAAATTTAAATTGATGACATCCTTCGGTGTACCGTTTACAATAGGCACGCCTAAGTTAGTTTCTGGGCTTTGGTAGTACGGGCGGCCAAAAGCACGAACTAAATAAAAATACATCATTCCTCTAACATAATAGCACTCTCCTAGCTTACTATCAAGTGTGGCATTTTTACCTTGTGGAATTAAGTTGATAATATTTGAAGCTTGTGCAATTGCCTTATAACCACTATCCCAAAAAGTTGTTAATCTCGCATTATTTGGTGTTCTGGCAAAGGATATAAACTCGTAAAATGGATCTGTAGAAGATCCTCTGATCATCATATTATCTCCAGCATATTCGCCTAAGCGATGCATAGGATCTGACCAGGCTTTAAGCTGTGCATATACACCGTTAAGTAATCCATCTATAGATTCTTCTGGATTTTGATTTATCTTTTCAGATTGCAATGATCCGAATGGCTCTCTATCAACCTTACAAGATGATATAGCAATTGTGGCAAAGATGATAACTAATATCTTTTTCATTTTTATTTTATTTAGAATGAAGCATTAAATCCGAACATGAATTTTCTCGACATAGGGTAAACAGATGGTCCTGTAGAAAATAAGACAGCTCCATCAACAGCAGGCAATTCGGGATCTACACCCGAGTATTTCGTTAAAACAAACAAGTTCTCTCCAGATAAAAACACCCTTAAATTCCTTACTTTATATTTTTTCAAATCGAAACTATAACCCAATGCTAGTGAACGCATTCTGAAAAAGTCGCTACTTTCTAAATAACGTGAAGACATAGAGTTACCTTTATCCTGATTATTATATCGGGCCACAGGATGGGTTGCAATATCACCAGGTTTCTGCCATCTGCTCCAACCATCAACTAACTTCATCTGATTTCTATCCGTGTAAGCTCCGTCTGAATCGTACTCCTGACGTGAGTAATTGTAAATTTTTCCACCTATCGAATATCCAAATACTGCATTTAAATCAAATTTTTTCCAGGTTAGAGCAGTATTAATACCACCAAAGAAATCGGGTGAAGCATTTGATAACTTTTCTTGAGTAGCTTGCGCATAGGTAGAAGTTGTTGTTCTGGCTGTTTCATTACCATTTGCATCTCTTGTTACTTTATACCATTGAGGTAAACCATTATCTGGATTAACCCCTGCCCATTCTGGCATGTAATAAGTATCAACAGGCAAACCAACTTCTAGTATTCGAGTTGCAGAGCCAGCTATACCTAAACCATCATCTACAATTATTGGTTTCGCTGTATATGTGCCGTCTAAATTTCTGGTTTTGTAGATATCGGTGAGCTTATTAACGTTGTGACCTAAGTTCATATCCAGGCTCCATGTTAACTCGTTAGTGCGAATAATATCACCTCCTAGCGCTATCTCTATACCTTGGTTTCTCATTTCGCCAACATTCTGGTATAATCTGGTTACTCCTGTTAAACCCGAAATAGGTACATTGTAAAGAATATTATTGGTATTCTTTATATAAAAATCTAGGTTCAATCTAAGTCTGTTATCAAATGCCGCAGCGTCTAAACCTAATCCACTGGTATAAGTTTCTTCCCAAGTTAGGTTTTCATTTCCAAGTTGACTAATCAAAAGCCCGGGAACACCATTATAACTAGCTGCTGGATTTACAGCGTATAAATCGAATTGAGGATACAACGAACTTGGGCGGTTTCCTACGGTACCAACAGAAGCTCTAAGTTTTAAGTTATTAATATACTTAGCTTTAAACCAATTTTCGCGGTGAATATTCCAACCGGCACCAACTGAAAAGAAGTTTCCATATTTTTTACCAAAATTCGAGGCACCATCTCTACGAAATGATACCTGCGCCAAGTATTTATCATTATAAGAATAATTAGTTTTAAAGAGCAAAGATTGTACTGCCCATTCGCTAATCCCTCCTTTAGTTCGTTCAGGCTTAGATACAACATCCAGCACCTCAAATCCTGGTATTAATCCAGTCCCGTAGACATCTAATGATTTGCTTGTGTAATCGTTAAATTCATAACCTGCAACAGAATTTAAACTATGCTTTCCCCAAGAATTGTTATAAGTTAAAAGTTGGTTCGTGTAACGACGCGTGTATTCCTCTTTGTATTCAGTAATACGACCATTTACGCTTAACCCTCCATTCGAACGCGGATCTGTATAACTACTTGCAGAATAGGTATTAAACCTATAATTGTTAACAGAAGAAAAAGTTAAATTATTTGTTAATTTGATATCAAAATCAAAATTACCCATTAATTCATAATTCGTATTTGCAGCTTTGTTCCATTGTAAATCATAGAGATAATTAGTAGATACGCTATTTACCCAGGCACTTGAACGATGAGGAACTAAATTTCCATTGGCATCATAAGGACTATCCCACGGTAAATTCGAATATATTGAAGTTACAGAATATTGTTTGTCGGTAACGCCACGGCGAGCTCCAACCAAAGACGGCTTAATGGTAAGCCAGCTGAAAGGTTTGTAAACAGTATTGAACCTAAAATTATAACGTTCATAATCATATCCTTTTATAGCTCCAGATTCGTCGTAGAAACCAATAGACAGCATTGATTGTAGCTTTTCTGTTCCTCCTTGAAAAGTGACATTATGATTTTGATTAAAACCTTCTTTGGTTGCTAAATCCCACCAATCGAAATTACTGTTGCGTAAATCTGGTTTCCACCTAGGAAAACTAATGGTATTTGCATTAGCAAAAGAAGAAAAATAATCATACAATTCAGCACCATTCATTACTTGAAGATTACCATTAGTAAGTTGTGTTAAACCTACTCTCGAAGATACATCGATTGTCATTTGCCCAGATTTGGCTCTTTTTGTACTCACGATGATTACACCGTTTGCACCCTGAGAACCGTAAATTGCAGTTGATGCCGCATCCTTTAATACAGTAAGGCTTTCAATATCTTCTGGATTTAAGTCTCCAGGACTGGAGCCAATAATTACACCATCAATTACCCATAGTGGGCTAGTTGTTCCGCCTAAAGTGGCTTGCCCTCGAATAATAACCGCACCTGCTGAACCCGGCCTTCCTGAACCTGGCGCAACAAATAAACCAGGAGCTTTACCTGCAAGCAGATTTTGTACATTCGGCGAAGTAATGTTTTGTAATGCACTGCCTTTAATAGTACTTAATGCTCCTGTTAAACTTTCTCTTTTTTGAACACCATAGCCAACAACAACAACTTCGTTCAATGACTCTGTTGATTCTGAAAGGGTAATATCTCCCAAAGATTGGCTTGTAATCGTAATTTCTTTTGGAGTGAAGCCAACGTAGCTAATTATTAAGACTTCACCTATTTTTGCTTCTATATTAAAGAAACCTGAAGAATTAGCTGATGAAACGCGGGTGGTACCTTTAACTTTTATGGAGACACTTGGAATAGATCCGCCATCTGCACCCTTAACCGTTCCGGTTATGGGTAGATTTTGTGCTTTGACTAAAATAGCAAAAGCACTTAGAAAAAATAATAGTAATAACTTTTTCATTATCGAATTGTGGTTTAAATGGTTAGTTTGTTTTGGAATTGAGACTAATAGTTGAGTTACATTACAGCATAGTACAGTTGATTAGTTAGTTAGAATTAAGCTTATCTGTTAATTAATAGGTCTTTGCAAACCTTAATTAAATTCTAAATTATATGATTGAAAACATTAAAAACTAACAAACTCTACGCAAACGTTTGACCGATTAAGGGGTATTTATAAAAAATAGAAAATCAATCTTGATTAAATTATTTAGAATTCAGTATTTTTTGTAGAATGACGGATTTTAACCTTTGTTAGATAGATTTTTTCTATACCGCAACTGATTATCAGACTCGAATAAGCTTCTTTTTTATAGCTTTTGAATGCCAAATAAATCGAAACTGATTTTTAACAATCGTTTGCGTTAAAATTTGTTAAAGTTTTCTTAGTTCTTATGCCAGAAAAAGAATTCATTTAAAGCTTATATGTTTAGTAATAACTAATTTATAGCCATATCAAGCCTAAGCTAAAAGAATACTAGTATAGAGAAATAAGTATTGCTGAGTACGATACCAGTTATATTGACTTTTAAATCGATTTATACATTTAGGATTGTAGAATTTCGAACAAAATTTTTGAATTTAGTAGATACGCTATAATTGAATTTGAAGAAAGCATTGTAAAATTGATACCGAATCAAAATTGATTTTGAAGTATTCCTAGCAGAATAATATTTTGAGCGGTCGTCATTCACGTGAAAACGGGAATCGTAAAGCGATAGAAAGGTTATGAAATAAAAGCCTATTAAAGAATAAGATGCCCAGTCAAGCTGGGCATGACGATACCACCAAATTAAATTCTTTTACAATAGCAGATTTTTTTTATTGTGATACAGCCTAAACATAGCTAACAGTTTCTTAATTAACCGTACTCCTTGGATTACTTCTTTCCTTGCTTGCTCCTACCTTGCTAATTTTATAGTTTAACGAAACATAAAAATATCTTGTAATGGTATTAAAGCGTATATCTTCAATCCTGCTTCCGTTTATTGTTCTATCGATATTTGTGTTTTGATTTAGAATGTCAAAGCCCTTTAAAGCTAAAGTTATTCTTCGCTGCATAAAATATTGCTCAACACTAGTATTTAATAAAAACACGTTGTTATTAAATCCATCAGCTCTGCCGGCTGTGCCATTATGTTGTAGCTCGGCATTAAGTCTGGTATTTTTAATAAACTCGTAACTTAAATTTGTACTGTTAGAAAAATTGAAATATTTATTATCTAATGCGCTTGGCAACGAATTATTTACTTTGCTATATTGAACCCCCACGTAAATCCCTGCATTTATTTTATCATCAATATCATAACTCAAATTAGCATTTGGCCCAACATTATATCTATTGGTTATATTTTTATCAGCATTGATAAATGATGAAGTGTGAGAAACAAACAAACTAAGACCGTAACCCATTCTCATTCCTTTTAACTTTAAAGGCTGCCCGAAATAGGTGCCCGTATTGATGTAATAATTTCCATCAACATTTACCGGTTGTACATACTGAACGCCATTTATATAATTAATGCTGTTGCCGATGTCATCCAAAGCATAATTAATAAGAAAATAACCATTCCAGTATTTATTGTTATCGGGACTAAATGTGTTAAAGTTAACCGACAAACGATGGCTTTTCCTTGCTTCTAAATTTGGATTACCAATGCGTTGATATAGCGGGTTGCTATTATTCTGAACAGGTTGTAAATCGTTAACTGATGGAAGATTTACATTCGCATTGTAGTTTAATTGCAGGGTTTGCTTTGTTTTACTTCTAAAATTTATGCTTAACCGAGGAAGAATATTGTAATACCTCCGTTCTATATTATTTGTATTTACACCAGCGTTACTGAATGTAGAAGCATCTAAACCAGTTTCCTGAAAGCCCAAACCTAAATTGTATGTCCATTCTGTTCGATTGTAGATTAAACCTAAACGAGCTGTTTGCGACCATGTTTTATTTTCAAGGGTGTTAGAAAAATCGGGAACTACGGTGTTGTAAGTATTCGTTAGTGGATTGTAATTAAAAGTGATTTGCTGCGCATCTACAAATCCATTATTGCTTAAGTAGGCAATATTTCCACTAAATTTCTTGTTAAACAGCGGACGAATATAGTTAACCGCAATACTGTAATTTTTAGATTGATTCTCTTGCTCGGTTTGCTGATTTAAATCGGTTATATCTACACCAGTACTATTATAAGTATTAATTAATGACTTATTTAACCAATTTGAATTAAAAGTATTCTGCGTTCCGTTTAATCCAATAATTATAGATCCTTTTCTTAAACGACGGGTAGCCGATAATTCTCCAAAAAAAGCTGGTGTTGAATTATCCTGATTAAGATATTGATTTCCATCGTTTACTTTTCCTGTTAAATCAAATGCAGACTTGAAAATTCTGTTATTAATGTTTGTAGTATAATTGAGAATTGCATTCGAACGGAAAGCCAAATCGGTTAACGAATCGGGATGAAATTCTAACTTGAAGTTAAAGCGATGTGCCTGGTTATCAGAATTTCGGTCAGAAGCTTCGTCTGTTCTCAAAACATCATTTTGATTAATATCCTGAACATTAGAAAGTTTATTACCCAAACCCTTACTGAAATAGGTGAAATAGCTGCTGCTTAAAGAAAGTTTATCTTTCAATCCCCAGCTGTTACTATAATTTAAACCACCACTATTTGTAGTTACCTCGCCCATTGCACTGTTATCGAAAACGCCAGAACCACCAATAGTTGTTCGCCCGTTATTTACATTTATAGAAAAGCCACCACCTCCTGGTGGCGCAAAAATATTACCAAGGTTACCACCAGTAAAACTGCTTAAATCTTCATATTGAAAACTAGCGTTACTTACATTATTGCTCATGCCCAAAACAGCAAACTGCATTTTCTTTTTAAAATGATTTGCACTTAAATAGGCACTGTATCTATCGGTTGTGCCGCCAGATAAGTTTGCATTTCCAAACCAGCCGTTCTTTTTATCTTCTTTGATGGTCAGATTCAGAACTTTTTCACGTTGGCCATCATCAATTCCAGTGGCTTTTGCTTCGAGTGTTTTACTATCTATTAATTGCACTTTAGCAATTACATCAGCTGGCAAATTTTTTGTAGCCGTTTTAGGGTCAGTGCCAAAAAAATCCTTACCATCAACAGTTAAACGAGTAACTTTTTGCCCCTGCACTAAAATGCTCCCATCTTTATCAATGGTAACGCCAGGCAATTTTTTTAGTAAATCCTCTACCGCTGCATTAGGTTGGGTTTTATAGGCATCTGCATTAAATTCTACTGTATCCTTTTTTATTGTTGCAGTTGCAAGCTTGCCATTAACCGATACATCTTTAAGCGCTATGGCATCTTCCTTTATTTTTATGATACCTAAATCTATCGTTTTATTTTTTACGCTGACCTCCTTAATTATTGGCGTATAACCTATAACAGATATTTTTATTTTATAATCTCCATTTGCTACATTTTTAAAAGAAAATACCCCAGCTGCATTAGATACAACGCCAACTTTTTTTGTTGAATCTGGTTTACCCGATAAAATTACACCAGCATATTCTACTGGTTGATTCGTTTTAGCTTCCAAAATTTTACCACTTATTTCAACACTTTGCTGTGCGAAGACTTTCGTAGATAATATACACAGAATAGCAAATAAATAGGTTTTCATAAATAAATTTTAGTCTTTTTGTTTGGTTTGTGGTTAGTATTCGAATTTCACTAACAACTACAAGACACAAAAAAACTTAAAGTGTGACAAGAAATTCGATTTTTTTTCAAAAAAAGAAAACCCCAGCATGGCCGGAGTTCAATGTATGCTCTTAAGTTTCTAATTAAAGAATTAATGAACTAAGGCAAATCAAATTCGAAATTATACTTTAATTTTTTACCGCTTAAAATATGTTCATCAATAATTTTCCCATCTATCAAAACTTTATATTCACCCTTAACCTTATCACCTTTGGTAACCAAGCTAAACTTTATGTGTTTACCCGCTTTAACCGTAATTGTTTTATCCCAACTTTTAATGGTTTCTTTCAAATTTTCGATTTCGCCTACTTCGTTAGTAAAACTAACTTTACTAACAAAAGCATTGTTAAAACTAGCTTGATAAGTAATTTGATAGCTTTCTTTTAAAGGCGCATCAATTTTTCCTCTGCTAACAGAATGAATAGATAAAGAACAGCTGCTAAGAAATAGCAACATTAACAAATAGATTAGGTAGTTTTTCATTTTAGGGTTTATGATTGATATAAACCTATGACGATAAGAAAAACAAAAGCGTTGCAAGCAAATTCAATTATTTACTAAAAGTATCAACATATAAATCTTCCACCTTTTTACGTGCCCAATCCATTCTGCGTAAAAACTTTAAGCTCGATTTAATGCTCTGGTTATTATTAAAGCAATCTATTCTAATAAGCGACCCTAATTTCTCCCAACCATAATGAAGCTGAAGTTCTGTTACTATTTTTTCAAGTGTAATACCGTGTAAAGGATTATTTTTTTGCTCGCTCATGCTACAAAGTTAAATCATTTATTTTTTATTGGGATTATATTCTGCCATCCAAACTGTAGCGCCTGTGTAATCTGGATCATCTTGTACATAATTTAAAACTTCAAAATGATGCAGTTTCAGAAGCTCAATGTATTCAGCTGTATCAAGCGATGCATGAAAAAGATTTTCGCCTCCATTAATTCCCCATGCCTCTCCTCTTTCTGTACCAGAAGTGAAAAGTAAAATGCCTTTCGGTCTAAGATGAGCTTCAAAAATTTCGAACATCTTAGGTTGATCATTAGCTGGTAAATGAAAAAAGCTATTCCAGGCAATAATTGCACTAAACTTTCTATCCAAAGAAAGTTTTCGCATATCTTCTAAAACAAATTCTGTTTCAGGGAAATTGTTTTTGGCAATATTTAGTATTTCTGTGCTTGCATCAACACCAACTACATTTAAATTCTTGGTTAGTAAATATTCTAAAATTGGTTTACCAGTACCACAACCAACATCAAGAACGCTAGCATTTCCGCCAATTTTTAATATCAGTTCATCAAGATATTTTTTTTCTGTTAAGCCTGCGTATCTATTTTCCGCAAACCAACCTGCTATCTTATTATATACTTTATAAATATCTTTACGTTCACCTTCTTTCATTTTTAAATTAAAATTTCACAGCAGTTGCATCAATTTCAATTAGCATTCCATCTAAAGCCAGCCTCTGAACAGGTATTAACGTGTTGACTGGAAACTTTAAATCTGGCCAAATTTTAGTCGATTCTTCTATTAAAACCTTATGTTTTTCATCATCATAATTTACAACTAAGGTGGTTAATTTTGCAATATTTTCCATTTTTAAGCCTTTACTTGATAAGGCAATTTTGATATTCTCGAATACAATTTTAACCTGCGTTCTAAAATCTTAACTCAAAATGCCATCGATTTTACTTCCTCCCTGCCCTGCTACAAAAACCAGCAAATCGTTCGCCGAAACTGAGGCAACGTGAGAATAGCTATGAGGTTTAGGATCGTAAATTCCTTCTGGATTAGTAATTTCTAATGATTGATGATTGCTCATAATTTAAGTTGGTTTTGCGCTAAAATATAAATTAATAAGAAATCAAATGTTTAGCTTTTGCAATAAAAAAAGGGGCCGTATCATAATTTAATTTTATGATACGGCCCCCTTTTTTTTTGCTTTGTATTTTACGTCTTTGTCCCTTGGCTATTTCGGTTTCAGCAATCGA